>CAJWPW010000001.1 GCA_913045415.1 uncultured Fidelibacterota bacterium
GGATCATATTCTATGATAGGTGGGTGATCCCAATCAAGGGCAAGATAAATTAATTCTTTATAATAAGGATCACTTTGTGATCGTCGGTATACTTTGAATTCAGTATTGTGCTTATGCGCATGAGACCACAATTGAAAAATAGAAATAATTTCGCCAAACTCTGCAAACATCCAAAAACTCTTATTGAGAGTTGTTTCTTCACCTGGCGGTAATACAATGTCATTATTATTCAACTGCAGAATTTTTCCAATATGATCCACATCTGTTGAATCAACAAAGTGATAATTGTTATAAACCTCCCCAATGATTGCATCATTGGAATAATTAGCATAATGAATGTTCAAGTCAAATCCATAAGATGGGTCAATTCTTAGGGCAACACCTTCAGGGAGTCTATAGTCAAAAAACCGGGTTTGAGTTCCTGTGATAAATTTTTGGAATGCCATGTAATATAAAACATACTGGTTGTAGCTCCCATCTGGATATCGTAAATCGCGAATTAAATTTAGTTCAGGCAGTTGAAATGGAAGGTCATCATCATAGGTGTAAACAATAAAATGATGGCTTCCAGGCGCCAAGGCAGTTTCGATTCGATTCACAAAAAGGATGCCCTGAGTATCAACTTCTGTGTAGTAGAATAATTCCCTTTCAAATTGGGGTGGTACTTCGAAGGGACCTAGATGAAATTGAACGCCATTCTCCGGTAGTGGGAGTGGCTCAAATTCAGGTATTTCAAAAATGGTTGTATCTTCTAATAGGGATTCATCAACTACAACACCGGTCTCTGGTGCTCCAGCAATAATCCATTGGCGGATAAATTCCAATTCTCCATTGGTGAGGAACTCCATCCCCAGTGGCATTAGGCTCCCATATTCAGGATGATCCTCATAAAAATGCTCATAGTCATTCGCATTGATCTTTTCCCAGAGAAAACTGGAATAAATACTGGTGATACCATCCGTCCCAACTAATTCTAATCCATCTTCTGCTGCAAAAATATTTGTTGGGACTATATTAATTAATTCTTCATAAGCCACATCTTCGGCTAGAATTAATCCAGATTGTTCAGCAAAATAAAGCCCATGGTCATGACACATAACACACTTCGGTGTCCAGACCGTGTCTTGGATGATGTCCCAAGTGGAGGATTGCCCTGATAGAAAATTCAGGAAAATAATCGAAATGAACAAGTGTCTCATAGAAGTATGGCCTATTTTAATAAGATTAGTATTTGAAATTTTGATTGGTTATCCAATGTCAATTTTACAAAATATACACCATTGTCTACAAACGATGCATCCCACCTCGTTAGCCCCAATCGGATCGCTAATATTGGAATAATCTACACTTGAAGAAATAGCAGTTAACTTAAAATTATTTCTGTCAAGGGAACAAAACAAAGGATTAGTCTCCATCACATTGACTGAAAAAAATAATTAAACATTTTTTCTTTTATCGGACCACTGCAAATTTTCCAACAACGGTTTCCAGCATTTTATCTGATTCTGCATCAATTTGTTGAATATGATACAAATAGAGTCCCGGCGCTATTTCCTGGTTGTTCACCGTTCTCATATCCCACCATTCATTTCCACTCGTTACACTTTCATGAGACAGATCTGCTACAAGTTCCCCGGATAATGTGAAAATCTTGATCTTGCATTTTGTCGGTAAATTTGTAAATCGGATCCGTCGCAAGAATTCTGTCTCTTTGAAATTAGATCGCACAATATAGGGATTAGGAACAACATTAACCTTACTTAGGTTTTCGCGGGGTTGGATTCCCGGAAACGCCTGGACAAAATTTCGATCCAGAATGGTAGTCCCTTTTGAATTTTCAATAGAAGCATAGCCTTCCGGGTTTGCCCATTCATTCGGATTTGAATAATTTGTATCTAGCACAGATTCATATTGCCCGTTTCCAATATGGACAAATTTTGAAGTATAGGTTGGCTCCACACCCATATCGTAAGATACAACTGAATAAGTATATTCCAAACCATCCGTCACATCCTGATCCGCAAACATGTATTGAAAAGTATCTCCATTTACAATTTTCCAATCTGATTCATCCAAACGAATCATTTCCATTCCAGTATCGTCTCCGAGACTGAACCAGGGGAAATATGGATCTTCACCGCTGATGCTATGATTCCGTCTATTTTTCTTTTCACAATCATAGGAATTGGAATAAACACAATGGAGCGAGTCGCTTTCTGCCGATAGATCAAATTGCCTATAGGGTCGCCAGCCTGCAAACAACCCATCCGTATCATAAATACGACCTGATGCGTCTCCCCAGTTTTTTCCACCATCGATGCTTTTGTAAATCTTATATCCTTCAAAATCTGAATAACCAGTGAGAACATCAACAGAGTGTTCTGATACATCATCCCAATAGATCTTGACAGCACCAGTGTCTGTTTCCACATAAACATTGGGCCGTGTGGGCGGGGTAAACCCTTGGTACCGTGAATTATACATGACTTGAGCAAAACGGGCATTGTTGATTAAATCTTCTTCATTTTGTCCAAATATAATACAGAATGAAAAAGGGACTTCCCGTCCAACGGGAAGATCAAATGGTCCACAACTCATGAAAATAGAACAATCCAATCCCGGGGGTTCTCGTTGAAAAGCAGTTTCATCGTACAGGCCCTCTAGAGAATCAAAATGCGGGTTTAGCTCCGACCCCAGATCAGAACCTGGATTTTTCGTGTGAAAATGCCATGCGTTCTCATTATCACTTAAATTGGTGGTATCGCCAGCCATAATCTTATACATGATCTCTTCCTTGTTCCGAGCTTGGGGGCAACCGGCAGCACCGGTATAGCAACTACTGGTATTACTTTCCATATTCACCACACCCGGGCGACTATACCAATCAAACCAATGCCAATCTGTCATTTTCAGCGGTTCTCCGGGGAATATGTCAACAGTGCCGTCTTGGTCCAAGTCGACCGGATCGGTGGCTCTGGGTGAGTCTAATAATTGGGTAGCCACAAGTCCGAAATCTGTCCCGGGAGCGGGATCACCATTCATGGCATAACCACGAGCTTGACCACTGATACCGTCAAAATCTCCCACCATGGCCATAGAGATTAACATTCGTTCATTATTACGTTCGAATATTTCCCAATAGTATTTCATGAAATCGTCATCATTTGTGTGGAGTCCGGAACTAAACCCATTTATATCTCCCACCAAAACATCTGAATCAAAATAAAAACCGAGAAAGGTACCCTGGTAATTAAATCCTTTGCCTTGGTTGAGTTTGGTACCATCAGGCATAATCATTCCTTCCCCACATTTTTGTTCGCCATTTTCGTCCAAAACAGGATTCCCAGATTCATCTTCAGCGCACCAATCGCCACTTTCATTTCGGACATTAACCGTCACAAATAAAATATCTTCTGCATAGGACACACCGTAAGAATGGGCTTCTGCCATCACACGTAACCCCATAGGATAAGCTGTTTGCTCGTATTCATTATTTGTATCCACCATATTACCCCGGTGTGCCCAGCGATCATCAAATTCCATGTATACTTCCATATCCGAAATGAATCGCCCTTCGACTCTTTCCCAGCAATCAGGATCTTTTCTGGACTGCGAACATCCAGGAAGAGTGATGTTGTAATCTTCAGCCCACCAGCCGGGCCAGAATGACTCATTTTGTCCTGAATTTACATTATACCTAATCGGCCAAGTATCAGAAAATGCACTGTGTGCCAAAAGCGGATATGTATCACTCAGATCCGTGACATAGGTATCACCAAATATGTCTCCATTAAGCACCTCCGTATTGTGAGTATTTACCCGGGCCATTGTAGATGCATGCCACTCGCCATTTGGTGAACTCTCCTGTCGAGAAATCCACGATTCTGCAACATTATATCCATAATACATGTATTCATCATCATCTGTCCACTCTTCCAGGTCTGGACCATAATTATAAAAATCAAATTGATCTTCTCGCTGAATTAATTTTGGGCGTAAAGCCCAAGGATATATGAATCCAATCTGCGCGGTGGATGTATTGGGATCCAATTGACCAAAAGTAGATACTGCAATTTTTTTTAATTCATGATCAATGGCATATTGATATGGTCCATTGAATAATTCTTTAGATATTTTCTGTGAAATACTGTCAGGATACCAGCGTCCAAAATCCCGGTCTGCATCAAAAATAATGCCCACATAATTCGTATCGCCTTCAAAAAACCAATTGTCATAGGCATCACCAGACTCCCAAATACCATAAATGGGAATTCCATCAGAATCCACAATATTTTCCACATGTTCCCAGTTGAATTCGAAGGAGTTTTTATGTCCTGGAACCCCAGCAAGAAATGCAACCGAAGGTAAATAAGAATAACCATTCCATATTCCCATGGGATGTTCATCCCAGTTAATCATATTACCATAATTAGAAATGGCCGTTTGGGCTTTTCCTTGGAGCAAGTAGCCAATAGCTCGGTCGTTCATGGGGTTGGTTGGGAAAGGATTATCACCGATCTTTCCGGCTGTCGAATACCGGAATACGTCGGGGTGAATTGAACTTTTCTCTTTAATCTCTTCAGCGAAAAGAAGAGAGATGACAAATATGATAGCTAAAATCCGAAGATAAGAAATCATTGCAGGAATCAATTTAAAATGTCTCGAACAGTATCCAAACTAATGTTCCCACCACAAATGACCACACCTACACGCTTTCCTATTAAATCGTTTTTCTTTTTTAATAATGTTGCTACAGCTGTTCCAGCCGCACCTTCTAATAACTGGTGTTCTTTATCCATATAAGTGATCATTGCATCCTTGATCTCTTCTTCTGTGACTAGTACAGTTTCATCGATCACATCGCAACAGATTGGGAAAGTGATAGAGTCTTCTTCTACACCGCCAGCAGTCCCATCTGATAATGTTGGTTTGGACGATAAATCCAAAATTTTACCTGCTTTTATGGAATGGATCATTACTGCAGAATTCTCTGGTGAACACCCAATCACGTGAATCTGGGGCCAGATTGATTTTAAAAAGCCTGCAGTCCCACCGATAAGGCCACCACCACCTACAGATATAATGACCGCATCCAGACCATCACATTGGGACTCTATCTCTGCTCCTATAGTTCCCTGGCCAGCCATGACATATGGATCATTATAAGGTGATACATAAGTCTCGCCTGTTGAAATGGAAATTTCCTGCGCCCTTGCTTCCGCTTTAATACAATCATTTCCGTGAACTTCTATTTTGGCACCAAATTGTTTCATATTCTCTAGCTTCGCTGGCGATGCATCATCTGGGACATAGATTGTACAATCGATTCCTGCTTGTCCAGCAGCATAAGCTACTGCAGCACCATGGTTGCCTGTGGATGCAGAAACAACACCTTTCTGTTTTTCATGATCTTCCAAAGAGATGAGTTTATTGATAGCTCCACGAGCCTTGAAAGATCCAGTGACCTGGATACTCTCCAGTTTGAATCGAACATCTGCTCCAGTCAGATCTGAAAATGCTTTCGAATGAACAAATGGTGTTTTTCGGATAAAAGGTTGTATTTGGATTGCTGCAGATTGAATGGATTTAGGGAATGTCATTTTCAAATCTTACTATTTGTCTTACAATAATTAAAAGTTAATTATCTATATTTTAAGTTAGTTTTACCAGAACACATTCTAATAAATTTTAAAAGGAATATCCCAAATTTGCTCGGGCAATCACTGTGTTTTTCTTAAAGCCGCCCGTTTTCTTGGATCTGTATTCACCATGGATTTTCACACTAAATTGATCGAATATTTTCCATTTTATTCCACTTTTGAAACCTATCCACGACATTTTGACTAAACCAGATCCTTGCGCATAGTTTAAGCCTATTTTTCCTAATATCTGATTTTTATAAAAAGGATATTCAGTATCAAAATTAGTGGTTAAAAAATCTTGAATTCCCCGTTCACCAGGGCCAATACTTAGTTCGCTGGAGTTGATAGTCAAATTTAAAGTTGTTTTTAACTGGAAATTATATCGCGTTGATAATGTAAAATTCATAACGTTAGTGGACATGGCCGGATCGACAAAATTTGTATCACGATCGGTGAAATTGTCTGTTTTATTCACATTAACAAATGTGCCACTCAATGCATGAGACCAAACCAAGTCAAACCGATGACTAATATTCACCATTATATTGTTGGTATGTGTATTCTCGCGATTATCTGTAAATGTTGAGTCTGGTAATGGGATGAGTTTATCTATCCCGTTATCCCTGTCAATAGACCGATAAGTGAAATTGAGTGTAGGTAGCCCTGGACCAGGTAATGCATTTATACCCAATGACATTGTATTCTGTGATTTTAAATTGTCTACCATAGTTAGGATGTCATCATCCTGGTGTTTATAACCCATAGTTAACATCAATCGATTCTGGAGGAGTTTCAATTTATCAGAAACAGAAAATTCACGTTTATTTTTCACAAGATATGGGTTGGCCAGAGAATTGTATTGGGGGCCAACCTGTGAATATTCCACCGCAAGGTAATTCCCATAAAAGTTTGTGACAGCTCGACCACGATATGCTAAGGAAGGCATAGACAAAACTGCATCCATGAGATCAACAGTTGCACTGTCTCCAAAGGCGTTAATATCGATGGGGACCAAAGGTGCCATGTTAGGATTAATGATCAGGATTTTCTCATAATCAGCTGGATCTGGAAAACTAGACAGGTCAATACTTAAAAGTTTGTTATCTACTGAGTCATCGATCATAGTGTCCAATTCAGCCAAGGTTAAGGGTCCACCCCAAATATTATTATTGGTTAAGCTGAATGCCAGTTCACCGTCCAATCGGAGCCGTTTATTAAACAGAGAGATGCCAAGGTCAGTTCCAATCACCAAATTATCTTTGGGACCATCACCAGCCCAGTTCTTACCCTCAAGATAATGGGCCTTTGTTCCCAGCTCACTTATAGTATATACCACTCCGGAATCAAGCCCGGAAACGGATCCAGTAGCATCAGGAGAGTAGACAATTTCCGCATTGTTAAGGTCCTGGGTAACACTGTTTGTATCATCCCTGGCTTTCATAAAATTGAGTCCCCACTGGAATTTTTCTCCACGACCTAAAGCCAATCTACCGGCCATCACATTTTGCTCGAACGTGTACCCGTTTCTGCTTAATGAAAGAAATTTGGTCCCATCATCATCCGTATCAATTCTATATGAATAGGCCTTTTTTAGATCACCTTCAATGGCACGATTAATTTCCCCTTGAACAAAATGGAGGTTAAACCACCTCCATTTAAAATTTGCATTCAACCCCCTGATTCGTTTCCCATTCATTGTAAAGTGGGATAAGCGTGGATTTGAATCACCTACATTAATGGTAGCATAATCTTTTAGGGTAATTTCAAACCCTAATACATTTCGAGGTTGATAAAGTGCTTGCTCCTGGGTGGTGATTTTCACATTGGTTTTAAACTTCATCCATTCATAAGCAGAACCTTTAAAATTCACCATCACTTGACTAATGTTTAGTGTTTGATCATCAATTTGATCCATACTACTACTGGATCTTATACGACCAGAATATTTCAGGGTAGGTTCGCGCAAGGTTGTTGTAAATGACCAAGTTTTCGGACCTCTTCCATCAATGAAAAGTTGAATCTGGTGAAGACCGGGATCTAATTGATCCAAAAGACACGTCACCATATCCTCATCCATATAAGCTAAGTCTGAAATATCTTCACCATCCAACAAAAGTTGAATATTATTCGGGTTAATGCCTCTCATTCCAAAGGTTGAAATTGCAATTAAAACATCATGGTCGGAGACCTCTGAGTTCGGTTCAGGGCTCATGATCAATACATCGGACTGAGATAAAAGAATGCTCGAAAATAAGGCCAGAAAAATAATATTTTTTTTCATTATCGTTATTTTTTTATTGGAATCGAATAATGATTTCTTTGATGTTCCCATCTTCATCTTCAACTTCGAAACGTAATTCTTGTGTCGGAATTTCAACATCTGCTAATTCAAATCCAGCTATGTCATCGATCGTTGTTTCGTGAACTTCCAGTGAACCTTCTGGTGTTGAAACAGCTGTTTCCCCATTTTTAACTTCTGTGGATTCTCCAGTGATAGTATTTGTTACCTCTATCAATCCTTCTAGCAATGTAAATGAATCTCCTATCCCGGGCTGAGAGTCGATAGTCAGTTCTGTGCCTTTTACCGAAGCAACAGATGTAGGCGTGGCAATTCTGAATTCATTTCCTTTTTGTGGAGATATACTTGCAGCAATTTTTCCATATTTAATATCCAAAGATTTATTGATTTGGGTGCCTGATCTTTTCCCAGATACGGTTAAATCAGAATTGCCAAGCATTTTTATAACTGATTTATCGTCAAGATACATGATTGCTACAAATCCATTTTTTCCAGTTAATATTTTATCTTTATCTTTAAGTGGGGTGCCCGGTTTTAAGGGTTGTTTAACAGAATTGGCTTCCTCTATAACAAAAACCTTTCCATTTACTTTAATCGTAAGAGCAATCTTGGATGAAGCAGTTGAAATCGAACATAAAGATAAACAAAGAATAAGAATTCGTTTCATTCTGATACCTCCACAGAAATGATTTCCATAGGACGATAGGTTTCATTTCCATCTTCGTCTTCTGTTGGAATCCCCATAGACAGCAAAGCCTGGGCCCCAGAAACATCAATAGTCTCACCGTTCAAGGTAATGTTTCCATTGGCACTCATACCCGCTGCTTGTCCACCAGCCCCAAAGATTCGGTCTGCTAAATCGTCACCAATTAAAGACCGCAGAACTATACCTGCTGGAGTGGTATCATCCGCTCCCGTATCATCGCTTTCTGAAGATGTAAAATCTTTTACCTTAAAAGACATTATATCGCTTAAAAGCTGCTCGGTACCAGAAGTGGTTGTTAAATCTTTACGAACCTGCCAGACATAGACCTTTCCAGGCTCCAGGTCTCCTCCATCTATAGGATATTGGAATGTGGTTATGCCAAACCCCACCGGTTCAAAACCCAGGGATTGATCCAAGGGCAGCCTGGTTACTGACTCTATGGCCTGGTCCATGGATGAATGTTCCTGTGATTTGAATTCAGCCACACGGATAAAATATTCACATCCACTCTCTCCTGTCATCGGATCAATATAATTACATGGGTCGGATTCCCACTGTAAAACGGGATAGGATGTGTACACTTCGTTAATGGTTGTATCAGATAAAATACCCCCAGGGGAAACTAGTTGAAGTGTTGCGGGATTAGAAATATTTAAAACATCTTCCTTGACGATTTGCTCACCATTTTCAGAAGTTGCTACAACCCGAAACGTGTAAACTCCATCAGGTAATTGCCCAGTTTGAATAATGGCACTGAACATTTGCTCAGCCTGCTCCATATCAAGTTGTTCAGTTATATCAAGGTGGAGTGCAACAGGATTTCCCTGGTCATCAAAAATATAGTCGGTTGTTAAATTCAAATCCATATTCGATAAATGAATCGGAGCAGACAGAATAAGAGGTTGGGTTGTTTCAACTTTAACTAATGTTTCATGATTAACACCCAAGGCATATGAATCAATGATTATTTCAAATTCAATATCCACACCAATCGAATCCGGAGCACCAGATTCGCGACTTAATTCAGATAAAAAAATGGGCATATTGGATTCACCTGTATTAATGTCTACCATGCTTAAATAATAAGTGACATAAGGTGTCCAATGCACATCAAATTCGATTTGGGGAAACGCAAATGACACCCAGCTAAGGAAAATACATACTTGTTTAGAGATTCTTGAATTTTGCATTTTATTTTTCTCTATGATGGTTTTTCTTAATTTGTTGACGGATTAATGAAGTGGAACCTACTACCAGTGATGTTTAAAATCTGTAATGGATATTTTCTATAAATATTCGTAAAAAAAAAGGCCACTCGCCGATTGACGGATGGCCTTTTATCCAATTTTAGAGGAAGACTATAAAGGTTTTACTTGCTTCGCAAGTGGCCCTTTTTCCCCTTCGCCAACTTCAAATTCAACTTGTTGATTTTCAGCAAGAGTCTTAAAGCCATCCATTAAAATTTCGTTCATATGAACAAAAAGATCTTTTTGACCTTCACATTCGATAAAACCATAGCCTTTAGAATTATTGAACCATTTAACGGTTCCTTGTTTTATTTCTGGCATTTTGTTTCCTTTTTCTTTTTAAACATGTAATAGGCCCTTTGTTACAGGGAATAGTGGGCGATGAGAGATTCGAACTCCCGACACCTGCGGTGTAAACGCAGTGCTCTAACCAACTGAGCTAATCGCCCTTGCTTTTAGCTTGTAAAATTAAATATTACTATTTGGGTTTATTAGATTTTTTTCCGGTTTTTAAAACACCTGCTACAGCCACTTTAAGCACATCATTAATCTCTTTTGCAAAGTGAAATGTTAAATCTTTTGCCACGTGTTCAGGGACATCCTCAAGATCTTTTCGGTTATGATCTGGCAAGATCACTTCTTTAATCCCTGCACGGTGAGCTGCAGTAACTTTCTCCTTTACACCTCCAATGGGAAGTACACTCCCACGTAAGGTGATCTCACCTGTCATGGCTAATTTTTTCTTTACCGGTATTCCAGACAAAAGTGAAACAAGAGACGTAACCATACTCACACCAGCAGATGGCCCATCTTTCGGGATGGCTCCAGCTGGAACATGAATATGAATATCCGTATTTTCATTGAAATCCGGGTCAAGTCCAAATTCTTCGGCATGGGAACGAACAAAAGTTAGTCCTGCAGTGGCAGATTCCTTCATCACATCACCGAGTTGCCCTGTGAGTGTCAATCGACCTTTCCCTTTCATTTTAGTTGATTCTATAAACAGGATATCTCCGCCAGCAGCTGTCCATGCCAATCCCGTAACCACACCCGGTTTGGTGGTGCGCTCTGCTAGTTCGGAATGAAATCGGGGCGCACCAAGATATTCACCTACTTTTGCTTTGGTAATCTTTGTCTTTTTCGTTTCTTCTTCCACCAATTCTCTGGCTACTTTTCGCAAAACATTTGCAATCTCACGCTCCAGATTTCGAACACCTGCTTCACGAGTATATGAGCGGATCAATTCTTGTACAGATCCAGCATCAAAAGTAACATCTTCTTTCGTGAGACCATTTTCTTTAACTTGTTTTGGAACTATATGCCGTTTGGCGATCTGAACTTTTTCATCTTCAATATAACCGGTAAACTCAAGAATTTCCATTCTATCTCGAAGAGCAGGTGGTATGGCATCCTGATAGTTTGCAGTGGAAATAAACATGACATTGCTCAGGTCAAAGTCTACCTCCAAATAGTGATCACTGAAGGAATGATTCTGTTCAGGGTCCAACACTTCCAATAACGCAGAAGATGGATCTCCACGAAAATCTGCCCCAAGTTTATCAATTTCATCCAACATGAAAACCGGATTATTTGTCCCAGCTTTTTTGATACTTTGAATGATTCTTCCGGGTAAAGCACCAATATAGGTTCTGCGGTGACCCCGGATCTCGGCTTCGTCCCTAACACCGCCAAGAGATAATCGTACAAATTTACGGCCCATTGATCGTGCGATTGATTTACCTAGAGATGTTTTTCCCACACCGGGAGGGCCACCAAAACAAAGGATGGGGCCTTTAACTCTACCATCTGGGTCTTTTTTTTGTTTCAAATTCCGAACCGCCAAATACTCGATTATCCGCTCTTTAACTTTGTCCAATCCATAATGGTCGTCATCTAATATTTTCATAGCTTCTTTCAAATCGATCCTATCATCGGTGGACTCGCTCCATGGTAATTCAGATAACCATTCGATATAGGTCCTAGAGACGTTATATTCAGGAGATTGGGTCGGAATTCTCGATAGACGATCTAATTCCTTCATGGCCACTTTGTCTGCATCTTCCGGCATTTTGGCTGCTTTCAATTTGTCTTCTAATTCCTTGAGCTCAACGGACCCTTCATCTTCGCCTAATTCTTTTTTAATTGCTTTCATTTGCTCACGCAAATAATACTCTCGTTGGGTTTTGGTAATCTCATCATGGACCTCTGATTGTATCTCTTCACCCAATTTGATTCGCTGAATTTCCCGAGAGATTAAATTCAGCGCTTTTTCAATCCGTTTTTTCACATTGAGTTCTTCTAAGATTTCCTGCTTTTCCTGGTTTGATATCGTGATTACAGAAATAGCACGATCTGTCAGGCGATTGGGTTTTTGAATGTTTTTTAACATCCCAGAATGCTCTTCAGTAAGATTGGGTGCCACTTTCATCAATTCGTCAAATGCCTGTCTCAAATTCGCTGCCAACGCATCCACTTCCAAGCCATCTGTTATTGGTTCGTCCTCCATGGATTCAACAGCAGCAAAGAAATATGGTTCTTGATTCGTATAGTCCAATATTTTTACTCTTGAAATACCTTGAACAATAGCAGATTTACTATTATCCGGCATATCAAACACTTTCAATACTTGGGCAAGGGTGCCGTATGCGTAAAGGTCTGAAGATTTGGGATCCTCAATAGACCCATCTTCCTGCGCTACTACCACGATATATCGTTTTTTAGGATCCAAGTCGTTAATGAGTTTTAAACTTCTTTCCCTACCGATATAAATTGGGATTACTTGCTGGGGAAACAACACCGTATTACGCAATGGCATCACGGGATATTCGTCCGCACCCTTTATATTAAAATTTTCGATTTCTTTTTCTGTTAATTTTTCGTTCATGGTTGTCCTTTAGACAAAATTCTATTATTTTGAGTTACAAGGATCGTGCCATTTTTGTACTACTGATGTTTCGACGGCACAATTCTATATAGTCTGTTGAAATGGCGCACTATTATAATGGCATAATACTGCGAATAAATATTTCAAAATTTACTTTGTGAGAATCCATTGTGGATTTTGGACCGGTTCCTTTAAAATAATATAGTCCGTCAGGTGTTGACACAATGGCTGCCAATAGCGCATAATTAGGCATTTCTGTCTTTGTCCCGCCCATACCCATGGACGATTTTAAATATGTTCCTTCGACGTATGAAAAGGTTACATCCATATCCTTTATTTGGCTATTTGATCGTATCGCAGATTCAGAAACTGAGTTTTCAGTCTCGCTCTTAAATTGACCATACCACCGATTAAGGTTAGCATCTATACTGCCACCTATACCTGAAAAGATAACTAACTCTCCATCACCATCATTTCCAGGTAACTTAAATTGGGCAGTCCGCATTGAACTGGATGGTTGTTCTTTTTCCCAATCTTTTGGCACTTTCGCCTGAAGTCGGCCAATTTGTATGTAATCTGGTTTTAAAGTAACCATTGGTTCTCCGCGATTCGTAACTTGGACCACAGGTTCAGATTTTTGACCAACTTGGGAGTCAATCTCATTTGTACCTTTGGACTCCTGTCCCACGATATAAAAACTCAATACAGTTCCAATTATTACTGTAAAAGATATAATGATTATTTTTGGTCTCATTTTATCTCCATCGCAATTCTAGCTTGTTCGTCTGCATGGTATGAACTTCGCACTAAAGGACCCGATTCTACCACGTCAAAGCCTAAATCCAATCCAATTTGTTTATAATCTTTAAATTCCTGTTCTTTAACATACCTAACTACAGGTAAATGTTTTTTTGATGGTTGCAAATATTGTCCAATTGTAAATATTGTTACACCAGTGTCTAAAATTTGGTTCATTGTTTTTACCACTTCATCAAAAGACTCACCCAATCCAACCATCATACCCGTTTTTGTCCGAAGTCCATTTTTCGCCGATAATCGTAAAACGTCCAAGCTTCGATGCCATACTGCCTGGCTCCGAACCTGCTTGCTGATGCGCTCAATACACTCCACATTATGACCAAATATCTCTGGTTCCTCATTAAAGACCTTCTCTAAAGATGGTTCATGACCTTTAAAATCAGGTGTCAGAACCTCCACCGTACATTTTTTTACATGGTTATGTATCTGGCGAATAGTATCAGCCCAAATGGATGCACCATAATCATTTTTCAAATCATCTCGATCTACTGAGGTGATAACCACATGTCTTAAATTCATTTTTTTAACAGCCATGGCTGTGCGAAACGGCTCCATAGGATCATCATAAACTGGTTTTCCCGTTTTTACAGAACAGAATCCACAGGCACGAGTACAAATATCACCCAGAATCATAATTGTAGCGGTACGTCGATCCCAGCATTCATAAATATTTGGACACCGTGCTTCTTCACAAACGGTGTTGAGTTTATTAGATTGAACAACATCGTTTACAAATTTGTAACCATCCGTTATTTGAAGACGAATTTTAGGTTTAAACGATTTTTTTATTATTTCAGACATCTTTCTTTTGAAATAAGTAAATCATATACTGGCGATACTTTCTGAATTGGTCACTGTCAATCAACTCCAATTGATTCAATTTTGATTCAATTTTTGGTGCAATCATTTTCCCTATTATTGCTGCAGTTTTGGGGTAATTCTTTTTCGAAGAATATATTCCATATTCTATGGCTGGATTAATAAACCTACCAATGAAGTATTTACCATAGTCCAACGTTGGCATGGTGTTTTCAGTCTGATCAAATTCTCGAATCAATTCAAATCCATGTGCTCTAGCGCTATTAAGATATTTTTCTTTATCATGAGATGACTTTAAATGGGGATTTTTAGTTCCATCTCTAAAATAAACAAAATAATCCGAAACTAATAAATATCCATCAGATTTTATTGTCTCCCGTGCTTTTTCAAATCCATGATCTATTTTTATATAACAGGCACTTTCACTCTCTAAAATAAGGTCATATTCTTTTAAAGGGTTAAATTTTTCAAATTTGCAATGATGAAATGTCATAGCCTCATCAAACTTTTCTGCAATAACTGATTTTTGAAATTCATCCGGAGATAGTGTTTCCACTAAATATCCCATTTTCTGAAGATAATCTGCGTTCCCGCCAATGCCGCATCCTACATCTAAAATAGATTTAACATCTTCAGGAATAAAAGAAGCTAAATGTTCGATGTATCGATTTTGGGCATCTTTTATTTCTTGCAACGTGACTTTATCTAAATCAACAGACTCCGGGTGATCCCAAAACCCATAATGGAGATAAGGAGACTGGATCGTTTCGGAATAGAGTTTTAATACGTGATCAATAGGCATTAAAGAACCTGTCTCAAATCCATTGTTACTAAATAATACCGAATCCGTTCTATAAATTTTGCACCGCCGGCACCATCAATGAGACGATGGTCAAATCCAAGAGATAACATCATCATACTTCGAATCGCTATGGCATCACCTTGGGGAGATTCCACAACAACAGCTTGTTTCTTAATGGCGCCAACTCCTAAAATTCCCACATTGGGTTGATTAATGATAGGTGTTCCGATTGTTACACCAAATACACCAAAATTTGTAATTGTAAATGTAGATCCTGTTAATTCATCAGTAGAAATTTGTTTATTTCGCGTTCGATTTGCTACATCATTCACAGCCCTACATAATCCCAAGAAATTCTTTTCTTCACAATTAAACATGGTTGGAACCATGAGCCCATTTTCAATGGCAACCGCGAGTCCTATATTAATATTTTTATGATAGGTCACAGACGTTCCCAAAAGGGATGAATTCATTTCAGGGAAATCTTGTAGTGCTTTTACAACAGCATCAACCATAAAAGGTGTGTAAGTCAGTTTATACCCTTCTCTCGACAAAAAAGCATTTTCATTTTCATTAACAAAATCCACAATGGATGTCATATCCACTTCAGTCATCACATATACATGAGCTGATGTTTCAATACTTTTCTTCATATGATCTGCAATGATTTTTCGCATGTGATGCATTTCTTCTGTTCGCCCAGGCAGAGCAGATGAATTAGCAAGCGGACCAGGTGAAGAAGTTGGAGTTTGCTCCACGCCTTGTGTTTGTAGAGTTTTATAGTTTTCAATGTAATTTAATACATCTTTTTTGGTCACACGCCCACCACGCCCTGATCCTGATATTTGTTCCAGTTCGTTCAATGGGATACCTTCCTGTGATGCTATTTTTAATACGACAGGTGTATAAAATTTCTTGCCATTCTGTGATTCCGCCGAATCAACTTTTTTCTTTTTTCTAGATGGTGGTTGTTCCACTTTAATGGGTTTATTTATAGGTTCCGGTGCTTTCATCGGTTTTTTTGATGGTGATGAAATATCAACTAAACTTTCATCCGTTTCGATCCTGGCAATGACAGTTCCAACATCAACCACATCATTTTCTAGTGCCAATATTTCTACAATAATCCCGGCTTCCAAACTAGGAATTTCCGAATCAACTTTATCTGTTCCAATTTCAAGAAATAATTCATCCTTTTCAACAGCATCACCCACCTTTTTACGCCATTCAAGAATCGTTCCTTCAGTGATCGATTCACCCATCTTTGGCATAACTACATCTAATAACATTAATACTCCATTAAATTATTTAACGCTTCAATAATTTGATCTGTTTGCGGCAGAATTTCAGTTTCAAGCACCGCACTATACGGGATATGACAATCCTTGGCAGCAACTCTTTTTATAGGGCCATCCAGGTCTTCAAATAGATCTTGAGAAACTTTTGCTGCAATTTCTGCACCCACTCCACCTGTTAATGTGTCTTCATGAACAATCAATAATTTTCCGGTTTTCATAACGGAACTATAAATGGTATCCCAATCAATTGGGCTAAGTGTTCGGATATCAATCAAATCAATTTGCCCTTGGTCCATTTCGCTTATTTTAATCGCTTCAATGCATTTTTGAACCATAGCCCCCCAAGTAACGATTGTTAATTCGTCTCCATCTTGAATCAACTTTGCTTTCCCAAAGGGTAAAATATAATTATTATCTGGTTCAGGGGATGATGCATATCCCTGACGATAAAGACCTTTATGCTCAAAAATCATCACTGGATCATCCATTCGGCAAGCCGCTTTTAATAATCCTTTGGCATCAGCGGCATTGGACGGATATGCCACCCAGATCCCCGGCATATGGAAAAAATAACTATCGATGGATTGGCTATGGTAAGGTCCGCCATGAATGTATCCGCCTACGGGAATTCGGATGACAACCGGGCAACTCCATTCATTATTGGATCGATACCGCATAGTAATCAATTCATTCTGAATTTGCATCATGGCTGTCCAGATATAATCACCGAATTGAATCTCAACCACCGGCTTATATCCCGTGACTGCCATGCCAATCGCCGTACCCACTATGGACGATTCTGCTAGAGGTGAATTAAATACACGGTCCTTTCCAAAAGTGTCCGACAACCCTTTTGTTGCAGTGAATACACCCCCTTTTGGATCGGCAATATCTTGACCATAAATTACCATTTTATCATTCCGAGCCATTTCTTCTTTTAAGGCGTGGTTCACTGCATCAACTATAACCACCTTATTCCCCATAGGGTTTAAATCTGGCTCATCCATGGACACTTTATGACTGTATATGTGGTCTAATGCTTTATCCACATCAGGGTGTTCTTGGGATTCTGCCCATTTTGATTCCTCATCAACCTGCTTAGAAATTTGGTTTCGAATCTTTTCAAAATCTTGGGGAGAGAACATTTTTTCTTGGATACATTGATCTTCAAGAATGGTTAAAGGGTCGCGTTTTCTGTTTTCTTCCAGTTCTTCCGGGGTTCGGTATTTTCGCTGATCATCTGAACTGGAATGAGGTAATAGTCGAACAACATTTGAAACAATAACAGAAGGACCTTTCCCTTTACGTGCCCGGTCAATTGCTTGTTTAAATGCTAAATTGGTTTCAAAGAAATTTGTCCCGTTCACTTCATAACGTGATAAATTCTTATAACCCGAAGCCATGGAAAAAACCGAGCTTGCGCTTTGCTCGGATTTGTGAGTGGAGATAGCATACTCATTATCCTGGATATGAAAAATGACAGGTGCTTTTGCATTGCTGGCCCAATTCAATGCCTCGTGAAAATCTCCCTGACTTGTGGTTCCTTCACCTGAAGATACATAAACAACGTCTTTTGTTTTTTCCATTCGGCGAGCCAGAGCGCATCCTACCGCTTGCAGATATTGTGTTCCTGTTGGACTCGATTGGCTCACAATTCTCAATTGTCTATCACTATAATGCTGTGGCATTTGACGACCACCTGAGTTAGGATCTGCTTCCCGCGCCAGGAATCCAAGCAGTTGCGCCTTCGACGTCATCCCCAATCCTAAACAATAAGCGCCATCACGATAGTAGGGATAAGACCAATCTACCCCACGCCTAATGGCGACGGCCGCTGCCAATTGCGAAGCTTCATGACCAGAACAACCCATATGAAAAAATGCTTTACCTTGCTTCAACATGATCATCATTTTAGTATCCAATTCCCGAGCAAGAACCATGGTCTTATAAATATCTAAAACCTGTTTTTTTGTAAATCCGTGGAGTCGAGCCATTAGCACTCTCCTTTTATAAAATATTTATTGAATTTTTCAATCACCATATTTTTGACATTGTCATTATTTTGCGTTTCCCCCAATAATTGCTCCATGGACGTAACGCCATGGTCAAATATGCCACAGGGGATGATGCCATCATAAAATGAAAGATCGGGATTCACATTCAGGGCAAAACCGTGCATAGTCACCCAACGACTAATCCGAACGCCCAACGCAGCAATTTTTTCGTCCCCGACCCAAACACCTGTCAAGCCATCATTTCGTTGTGCAATAATTTTGAATTCAATTAAAGTATCAATCAAAACTTGCTCCAAAGTCCGCATGTACCAGCTCACACTTTTTTTATAATTGGACAGATCCAAAATGGGATAACCCACCAACTGTCCCGGACCATGAAACGTAATATCGCCACCACGCTCAATATTGAAAACATCTACCGATTCATCACGGCTCTGGAGTAAATGATCCTCGTTCGCATTTTTTCCTAAGGTGTAAACAGGATCATGCTCCACTAGGATTAAGGTATCTTCGATGTTGCCATTAATACGCTGCTGCTGCATTTCTTTTTGGAGATCCCAAACAGCCTTGTAGGATTTTCGTCCAATGTTTTGAACAAGGATTTGATCTGTTTGTGTTTCAATCATGTTTATTGGTGTATTGCCGATCCAAAAGCATCCAGTGCAGCTTCCATTATTGCTTCAGATAATGTTGGATGAGCATGAATCGTCATGGCAATTTCTTCCCAGGTTGTTTCTAGCGATTTCGCCACGCCCAATTCAGCAATGAGTTCCGTAGCTTCAGAGCCCACAATATGGGCGCCAAGCAATTCACCATATTTCCCGTCAAAGACCAATTTCACAAATCCGGTCGTATCCCCAACTGCCATGGCCTTGCCACTGGCCTGGAATAAGAATTTGCCAACCTTCAAATCATACCCCGCATCCTTTGCCTGGGCTTCTGTCATTCCTAATGAGCCAACTTGCGGTTGACAATAGGTACAGCTGGGAATATTAGAATAATCCACCGGTTTGGGTGAATGACCCCCGATATAATCCGCTGCAACATGTCCCTGTGCAGATGCAACATGTGCCAGCCAAGGCGGCCCGGACACGTCGCCAATCGCAAAAATATTCGGAATATTGGTTTGATTAAATTCGTTAATGGTAATGTTACCACCATTTGTTTCAATTCCCAATTCTTCTAGTCCAAGGTATTCAATATTCCCTGTAACGCCCACAGCCAATAATGCTAAGTCACCTTCTAATATTTCTTCTTTCCCGTTTCTCTCGGTATGAACTTTTACTTTCGTTTTCAAACTCTCAATTTTAGAAACTTTTGTTCCTGTTGAAATTTTGATACCGGATTTTCTAAAACTTTTTTCCACTTCTTTAGAAACGTCAGCATCTTCAATTGGAAGAATCCTGTCCAGCATTTCGATCATATGTACTTCCGTTCCGAATTCATTATAATAATAGGCAAATTCACTCCCGATTGCACCGGACCCGATAATAATCATTTTTTTTGGCGGAGAATCAAGAATCATGGCTTCTTTGAAACTAATGACACGATTCCCGTCAAATTCCATCCCAGGAAATGATCTAGGCCTAGCACCCGTTGCAAGTATGATTTTATCTGCTTCAATGGTGTCTGTCTTTTGTTTATTCTTTACTTCAAGAGATGTTTTAGAAGTGAGTTTCCCGATACCTGTAATATGGGTGATCTTATTTTTTTTCATTAAAAATTCGATCCCCTTGCTCAGGCGATTAGATATATCACGACTACGCTGAATATTCTTTTTAAAATCAACCGACACATTCTCAACTTTAATTCCATACGTGTCAGCATGTTTTATAGTATGATACACTTCTGCATTTTTCAAAAGTGCCTTGGTTGGGATACACCCCCAGTTTAAACAAATGCCACCCAGCTTATCTTTATCAATAATACAGGTTTTAAGTCCCAATTGCGCGCTTCGTATTGCTGCCACATAACCACCGGGACCACCTCCTAAAATTGCAAGATCAAATTTTGCCATAGTCCTTTTTTAATTTTTCAATGCTGAAATCTAAAAATGACAGCATAATAGGAAGTCTCGATGTTTTTGGAATATTCATTTGCTGATAATGCTTAAAAACTCTGCTCTTGTTTCTGCAGATTTTCTGAACTGGCCCAGCATGGAACTTGTCGAAGCAAAACTGTTTTGTTTTTCTACACCTCTCATTTGCATGCACATATGGACACCTTCCATAACTACAGCTACTCCAATGGGATTCAATACGTCCTGAATTGCTTCAGCAATCTGGTGCGTAAGCCTTTCCTGAACCTGCAGCCTCCTGGCAAACATATCAATGATTCGTGGGATTTTTGAAAGCCCAATTACTTTTCCATTTGGAATATATCCAACGTGTGCTTTTCCAAAAAACGGGAGTAAATGATGCTCGCAGAGTGAGAAAAATTCTATGTCCCGGACAATAACCATATCCTTTGCATTTTCATGGAAAACAGCATCATTAATAACTTCATCCAGATTTTCATCATATCCTTTGGAAAAAAATTCCCA
>CAJWPW010000002.1 GCA_913045415.1 uncultured Fidelibacterota bacterium
AGAAACGAGGCGCCAGTGGATCCAGTCCGTTAATGGGAACGTCACGGATAAGCCCGGATTCACACCCTTCCTCATCATAAATACAATGGTCTATGTCTTCATCACTTGATAAATCAAATTGGGCATAAGGCCTCCAACCCACAAAATGGCCGTTAAAATCATAGAGTTTATCTTCATCTCCACCCCATGTAGTACCACCATCAATTGATCGATAAAGTTTGTAGCCTTCAAAATCTGCATATCCGGTTAGCGAGTCAACCGATGATTCTGATGTAGCGTCCCAAGACACAAGCACCCTGTTATGATCTGCTACGGCATAAATGGCTGGTGCTTCAGGGGATGAAAAATTGCTGAATATCACTTCAACTGAATCTTCAGAGATTGAATTTTCTTCATCCATTACCTTTAAGGTGTACACATACTGCGAAAATCGTTTGTTGGGTTCCAAATCTTCCACGGTCACAACTGAATCTGTAATGATTTCTCCCGTGGGCGTTGTCCATTCAAATACAAGATCTGAACTGTCGGGATCAAAGGAGCCTCCGGCATTTAATTCAACAGGCCTTGTACTAAATTTTGGGATCCTTACTGCTTCACCGGCATCCGCAATGGGACAAATATTGTCCGCAATGGTAATTAAAAGAGTGTCATAATCTGAACAATAACCATCATTCACTTCCAACACAACACGATAAGTGCTATCTGATTCTAGATCTATGGGGCTTGAAATTATGGGCGTCATAGAAGATAGACTGCTTAAATTGAGACCATCCAAAGATTCCCAACTATAGGACAGCTCATTTTTATTAATATCATAGGATCTGGATGCATTCAGTAAAAATTGATATTCGCAAGTTGAAATGTCACTACCCGCAACTGCCACGGGTGCATCATTCAAAATATAAGATACAAAAACAGAATCAGTACCAAAGTTGACGCCATCACTGACAGATAATAAAAAAGTGAAAACCATATCCTCGGGCACATCCGGAATTGTAAACAAAGCCGTATCTGAATCGCTGTTTGAGATCAGGTTGGTGTATCCATCCAAGGATGTCCAGGCATAAATAAGCGTGGAATCTTCCGGATCATAGGAGTTTTCACTGATAAGATCTAAGGTTGCATTACAGCCACTGGGAATTTCCATATCTTCACCTGCATCTGCCGTGGGACATTTATCAGCGAGCAATGTGACTGAAACTGTATCAAAATCTTCACAATATTCTTCAGAATCATATACACGCAATTGAAAAACGACAACCGAATCCCCCATTAAGCCGGATGGATAATCAAAACGAGGTGTTTCTTTTTTGGACTGTGAACTGGATAAATCGACATCAATCCCTTCGAGTTGTGTCCATTTAAACTTAACGGTACCATCTATATCTGATGAACCTGATCCATTCAAATAAACACGATAATTACTCCCACTTTTAACATATTCACAAGATTCAAAATCTACACCGGCGTCAGCAACAGGAGGAATATCATCCAATATAGTGACTGCCACGGAATCTATATCTGAAAGCCCTGCCACATCTGTCACGGTCAGATAAAAAGTAACCTTTTCTCCAATAACCATATCATTGATGGTAAACATAGCCGAATCGGCAGAATTTGTATTCGATAAATAAGTAGATAATTCATTTGTTACAGACCATAAATAAGTCAAACTGGTTCCTTCAGGATCATCAGAATCGGTACCATCCAAATAAAATATCGATTGGCAGCCACCGCTCAAAGCAAAGTTATCTCCTGCTTCAGCAATTGGATTCATATTATCCAAAACAGTTATCGTGACTGTATCCGTATGGGAACAATAACCATCATCGACTTCCAATTCAAACAGATAGGATCCAGCTGTGTGACTAGCATCAAAATTTGCCGTTGCCACTGGTTGATTTGAACTGGATATGGAAGGTCCATCTAACGAAGTCCAGTCATAATCTAAATTCGATATGTTATCATCTGTTGAACCGGACCCATCCAATATTACTGAAATTAAATTTGTGGAAATATCTTCTCCTGCATCCGCAACTGGCGCTTCATCAAATTTGAATTCAACTTCCAGCGTATCCTTGTCTTCATTTGTCCCATCGGATACAGTAAGTTCAAATCTCAAATCTTTATCAACTGTAAAATCCGGGATGTTAAAAGTGGCTGAATCTGACATCCCATTTTGAATATTGGAGATGTAGCCATCCAAAGAGATCCAATTGTAGGTTAGAGATTCTCCATCCGGATCCAATGAACTGGAGCCATCCAGAATAAAACTTGCATTACAACCACTGCTCAATTCAAAATCATTTCCTGCATTGGCAAGGGGACACATATTTGCCAGACAAGTCACTCTCACCGTATCATATCCGGAACAAAATCCACTGCCATCGGTGACCATCAATTCAATTCTGAAATCTGTATCTTCAGATAAATCAACTGGGTGATTAAAATACGGATTGGATTTTGTTGATTGACCTGCTGAAATTGTAATTCCTATATCTATAACTGTCCATAAATAATCTATATCGGTACCATCTTCTTGATCAAAGGAATTACTGCCATTTAAATAAACGCGATAATCATCTCCGCTTGCCATTAAATCACAAGCAGTAAAATTTGGGCCTGCATCTGCTACAGGAATATTGTCACTTAATACCGTCACTGTTACTGTATCCGTACTAGTGTCTCCGCTACCATCAGTCACAGTGAGTGAAAAATAATAATCAAAATCAAAATCTGTCTGTGGAATTTCAAAAATCAAGGTGTCTTCGTCAAAATCCGTTAAAATGGTACAATTGATTGCCAGCCAAAGATAGTTCAGGTTATCGCCGCTGGATGAACTACCATCCAGAATGACCGACTCTGTACATCCCGAACTAACGGTAATATCATCGCCCGCATCAGCAACAGGAGGATCCTGGGCTAATAGGAAATTTGCAAGTAGCAGAATGAGTAATGGAATAATTCTAATTCTTTTTATTAAAAGAGTCATTTAAAATTCCAGTCCAATAGCGATCTGATTGGTCTGCTTTAATACATCATAATTCACGTAGGCGTAATCCACACGTAAGGCCATTCTGCCAAGACGCAGGTTTAGACCAACACCGGCACTCAACCCTGCTGTATCATGATTTATATGGGTGCCGGCACGGATAAATGCCAGGTTTTGCCAGCCATACTCCATTCCCATGCTCCCATAAACTATATAATCGCTGGGCTTGATCCCGTCCATACTCAAAATAAGCCTATGCTTATCACTCTTCATAAATGTACTGTTGGGACCCAATAGCTCATTTTCAACTCCTAACCGGAAAATAAGCGGTAAGGGGAACTTAGTGGTGATCCGTTCTAAACTCCCTTCCACATCTATGGTGTCCGGAACCTGAACATTTAGATCCTCTCCTGCATATTCAACATCAGGACCAAAATTTGTAATACTCATTCCCAGAATGGTACCATAGATCCCTGTATTAAAGTTGGATCCAATATCATAGGAAACGGCCTGCATCCCTGTCTCTGCAATCTTATCTCTAATATAATTGATGGAACCACCAATCTTTAACCGGTCTGTTAAGGAACGGGCATAAGTGGCACGGGCGGCCATGGAGATAACACGAAAATCTTCACCAGTTCCATCCGGAAATAATTCTGTCGTTACACTCATAGGACCACTGTCTAAATAGAAAAGGTGGAACCCTACAAAGTCCGAAGGTCCAATCCGTGTGCCATAGGTAAATACACCATGTTTAATGCCGGCTAAATAATTGACTTGAGAAAAATAGGCTTCACTCTTTTGGATAAAACCAATACTGGATGGATTATAGGGGATCCCGGATACGCCACGGCCCGAAGCCACACTAGCACCGCCCATTCCGATTGCTCTGGCGGAAGTCTCCAACTTTAAGAAACTTCCTGCAGCAGTGGCAACCTTTGTCACCACATCAGGAATATCTCGGTATTGACCCAATACAAAGGATGTAATCAACAACAGCACTATGGATAGATTTTTCATCGAACTACCGCAAATTTACCGACAAAGGATTCATTAGAATTTCCTAATTGTTCTACATGAAATAGATAGAGTCCCGGTGCTACTTCCTGGTTATTCACGGTTCGCATATCCCACCATACATTTCCTGATTCTGCATTTTCATGCTGGATGGTACTTACATGTTCACCTGTTAATGTAAAAATTTTGATGGTACATTTTTCAGGAAGATTTGTGAACCTGATCTGTCTTAAATGTTCATTTTCCTTGAATCCAGATTGTACCTTATATGGATTGGGAACCACACCAATATCACTTACATCATTAGCAGGCATCACCCCGGGATAAACTTGAACAAAATTCCGATCCAGTATGGTTGTGCCTTTTGAATTTTCAATGGAAGCATATCCATCCGGATCAGCCCATTTATCCGGATTTGAATAATTGGTATCAACCACAGCTTCAAAAGAACCGTTTCCAATATCTTTATAAGTTGTTTTATAAGGTGGTTCAACACCCATATCATAAGCAACGACTGAATAGGTGTATTCTAAACCATCTGTAACATCCTCATCCACATACATATAGGTCATTGTATCACCATTAATAACCTTGGGTTCAGGGAGACGTATGGGATCCAGCCCAGTATCCATCCCAATATTGAACCATGGGAAATAAGGATCTTCGCCATTGATGGCATGTCCTCGTTGTTGAAAAGGATCATCTACACAATCTTCAGGATCGCTGGAATAAATACAATGAAGTGAATCTTTTTCCGCAGACAGGTCGTATTGTTTAAAAGGACGCCAGCCGGCAAAAATACCATCTGTGTCAAAGATCATATCATTGGCTTCGCCCCAGGCAGCTCCACCATCCAAACTTTTAAAAATTTTATATCCTTCAAAATCAGCATAACCCGTTACCACATCCCTGGCAGTTTCGGCCCTCCCATCCCAATAAACTCTGACTTCTCCCTGACCTGTTTCAGCATAAACAGTAGGCCGGGTCGGTGGTGTGAATCCTTGGTATTTTGAATTATACATAACTTGAGCAAACCGTGCGTTATTAATCAAGTCACTTTCAGTTTGTCCAAAAATAATGCAGAATGAAAATGGCACTTCCCGACCAACGGGTAAATCAAATGGTCCACAACTCATGATCAATACACAATCCAGACCAGGGTTATCCCGTAGATATACAGGTTCTTCCTTCAGCCCAATAACCGAATCAAAATGAGGATTGAGTTCAGTCCCAAAATCCGTTCCAGGATTTTCTGTATGAAAATGCCAAGCATTTTCATTCTCGCTCAGATTCGATGTATCTCCAACCATAAGTTTATACAAAATCTCTTCTTTATTCCTCGCAACAGGGCAGCCTTCACTTCCAGCATAACACGGCGGGGAAGAATCTTCGGGCCGGGTTACTCCCGGTCGTTGATACCAATCCACCCAATGCCAATCTGTCATTTTTAAGGGTTCGCCAGGAAAAATATCAATCGTACCATCTTGATCAAGATCCACCATACCAGTTGCTTTGGGAGAATCCAATAACTGAGTTGCAACTACACCAAATTCGTTTCCGGGGTGAATCGTTGCAGAAGGCTCATCCAGTGCATATCCAAGGGCACCTGAGACACCATCGTGGTCACCTATCATGGCCATACTGATAAGCATTCTTTCGTTATTAACCTCGAACACATCCCAATAATATTTCATGAAATCATCATCGTTGGTATGATAAAAACCATTATAGCCATCCCAATCACCCATTAAGGCATCCGCATCCATATAAAATCCAAGTGCCGTACCACTATAATCGAATCCCTTGCCGCGATTTAATTTCGTCCCATCGGGCATGATCATCGCTTCTCCACAAATTTGATTCCCATCCTTATCTAAAACAGGATTTCCATCTTCATCTTCGGCACAAAAATCACCACTCTCATTTCGAACCTTTACTGTCACAAACATGATATCTTCTGCATAGGAGACACCATAAGAATGGGCAGAAGCCATGACACGCAACCCCATAGGGTAGCCTGTTTGCTCATACGCATTATTGGTATTGATGTTATTGGCTCGGTGCGACCAGCGGTCATCGAATTCCATATATACATCCATATCGGAAATAAACCGACCCGGTACATCCTCCCAGCAATCAGGATCTTTCCGGGATTGAGAACAACCAGGTAAATTGATATTATAATCCTTCGCCCACCATCCTGGCCAAAATGATTCCGTCAAACCTGTTTGTTCATTATATTTTTTTGGCCAAGTCTGGGAATACCCGGAATGAGCTAAAATCGGGTAAGTATCTTCACCGGCAATCCAAGGTGAATCCTTAAAAATATCTTCGGCATTAAATTCTGATTGATGGGTATTTATCCTCGACATTGTTGAAGCATGCCAGTCCGTTTTATAGTCAGTAGCAATAAAATGAGATTCAGCAGCATTGGCACCATAATACACATAATTGTCATCATCAGTCCATTCTTCCAAGTCTGGTCCGTAATCATAAAAATCAAAACTACTTTCGCGGGTGATCAATTTAGGTCGCAGTGCCCAAGGATATATAAATCCAATCCGCGTGCTTGAATTACTAGGATCCATTTCACCAAAAGTACTTAATATGATTTTATGGTTTTCATGATCAAACATAAATAGCCTATCGGAATCAAATTCTTCCAATGATGATTTTTCATTATCGGGAAGATAGACCCCTTCATCATTGCCCAAATCAAAAAGAAGTCCTTTAAATACAGTGTCGCCGGAAGTTGGATACCAGGCTTCATAGGCATTGGTTGATGACCATAAACTATATTTTGGAATGCCTTCTTCATCTACAACGGTTTCAAGGATCTCCCAAGTGTAATTCGCTGTATTTGAATGACCCGGGACCCCTGCAATAAATGAAACTGCCGGCAAATAAGAATAATCACCCCAGATACCGGAAGGATGAGCATCCCAATTAATAAAACTACCATAATTGGTAATGGCTGTTTTGACACGTCCCTGATCTACAAATCCTTTGGCTCGGTCGCCCATGGGATTAGGAGGAAATGGATTATCGCCGATCTTTGCGGCGCTCGATTGGCGAAATGGATCAATACTAGGCTTATGTTGCTGTACATAGGTCTTATCTATAGCAAGTAATGAACTCAAGAGTAAAATATTAAAAAGATTATTATATTTCATTTGGTTCAATCGAAATCGATTCGGACAAAAAAGTTAATTTCTCGAGGGGATGACAATCGCCAAGGCCTGTCATAATAAGCACTGGATTTATTTGCGTATTTACCTTGACCACTGGGATCCGTACCGGGAAGCCCTACATAATCGGTATAATAGGTTCCCGGATCATCAGGTTTACCTGTCATTGCATAAACATCGACGGGATTTCGTATGTCCAGGACATTGAAAACATTCAACCCTAAAGCAATTTTATGATTCATGACCATGAGATATTTAGAAAATGAAATATTCACATTCCTAGTACCAGGTCCCCGTTTTGAATTACGATTTCTATCATCTGCCACAGGATCTTTTCCACGAAAAATGATGGGTGTATAAGGGTACCCGCTTTGGTAATTAGCAGTTAACCCCGCCTGGATTCCGAATGGTAGAAAGGTATAGGCATAGTAGGTTAAACCATGTGGCCGATCGAAATAAGTGATAAATTCTTGGCTCGGAGCATCTACATATTGCCCACTGATACTGGCCCAGGCATATTCGCTGTTTGCTTTGGAGATCGAGTATGTATATTGAAGTTCGGACCCAAAAAATGCTCTTCGCCATTTAAGCGTTAAATCAAGTCCTCTCGCTGAACCATAGTCTCCATTGGTGGAGATCTGGTAGGTATAAACTCCGGAACGCTCATGGCTAAAACGTGTCATTTGGTCCATGTCCCTAACCCACGCTCCAAAAGAGTAGGCCCAACTTTCCCCCACTTGTACGTTAAAGGCCACAGAATAATCTTGCGTTCTTTCTGCGCCAATAGTTGCATTTCCAACCTGGCCTTCTCCTTCTTCGAATAAATCTTCTGGATCTTCGAGCCTGTTTGTATTCAGGTAAATACTTTGGTAAACCGGTGTTTGGTAGTATAAGCCATAATTAAATGTAAAGGTGGACTTGTCTGTGATCACATGGCTGAAGCCAAGACGTGGACTAATCTTATAAAACCAACCAGATTGTTCTAGAAATACCTTTTGACGAGGAAGACCGGCAATATCGGAGTAACTCTCATCATTATCCCAAATATTATTATCATTCAAATCAGAATAAAAATATGGATTGCCGGGACTATAGATTCCTAAAGAATCTTGAAGGGGTGGTGGCATACCCCAGATCTGTGTATTATAGTTTACCATATCAATCCGGATACCATAATTAATCACCATCCAGGGTACTTCAAATGTATTTTGGACATAGGCCGAAAATTCTTCCGGTTCACGAAATTCATCCCATTTACCATTGTTATTTGCATCTGTAAACTCTTCACCTTTATCCCAGCGGCCGTTACCTTCACCTTCGTCCGCTTCTAAATAATCAGAATCCCCAAGAACCTTACCATCAGGACCCGTATCTTCCCAGAATTCAGCAAATGTTTGTATAAAGGCACCAGCACCGAGCCAGGGTGCCTGGACTTCATAAAAATTGAGCTTATGGTATTTATAGTCTATGCCGGTTCTTACTTTCCATTTATCAGTGATCTGTGATGTGACATCAAACCGTATTTCATCTGTAATAGCACGAGAGTCTGCATAAAATACATCGTGACCGCCGAATGTTCGGCCCTCATCCCAGGCAATCCCGCCTTCAGCATAATTAGGCATATAGTAATAAGGATTAGGAACTCCGGGAATAAAACTTTGATTTATTGGTGCATTAAAGTATCCTGGCGCATTTTGGTAGCGAAGTTCTACAGAACGATAATCATAAAAAAGCTCAGGGTCTTCGTACATTTCCGGCTCAAGCCAATAGCTGCCATCCCGCTCGAGTAATGGTTTGATCAATTCTGGGCCGTTCCACAAACCATCTCCGTTAGTATCTGTAAAGTCTTCTCCCACATCCCAAACACCATTCCCATTTTGATCTCCGAAATTCTCTGCCAATTCCCAGCTATATAAACCAGGCTCTGCACCATGGTGCCAACCGGTGCGTCCATCTACATTGGTATATCGAATTGTGTCTCCATCTTCTCCAATGCTATAAGGAATCACTTTACCATTTTCTGGATCAGAGATATCTTTATAGCCAGCCGGATGACGCCATTCAAACCAGTTTGGATAGCCATCTGAATCATTATCCCGCCAACGAACTCCTTGGAATTGATCCTGTGTAAACCTTGATGTCCTTATTGTATAAAATGTTCTTTGGGTCAAGGAGTGATTTACTTCGAAATTAAATCTATACGTATCACGAAAAAGTTCATTTCGCCCTTCATCCCAATACAAATACTCTGGGTTAAAAGATTGACGATGGTTCCCAACTTGCCAATAAGCACCATGAAATCGGAGTTTATTCGTTAACTTGTAGGTCAATTTTGCAAAAACATCCCAGGTTTCATTAAATCCAAATCCGCGGAAGCCTGCCACATTGTCCCAAGGATAAACAAGTGCTTTTTTATTATTTGAAATATTATCAATGTTTGCGGCTAGATCATCAGCGGTTCTATAAAAATAATCTCCATCATGAAGTGTAAACACTCTATCATCAAATTCATAAACACTGTAATTATCTTCAGTTGTATATTGTCCCGAAATCCAGAAAGAGAGTTTGGGAATCCCTAGAACAGGTCCCCCAATACCAATATTCAGATCGTCATAACCACGGATCAGATCAAAGTTTTCATTTTCCTGAGTTTTACCCATGGCAGCATTGATCAAGGCACCAACCTGACTTGTTTCAAACTTGATATTATAGGTGATCTGCTTTCCACCCGAATTAGTATGAAAGTTTGATACAGCAGACTGGGCATCACCATATTCAGCATTAAATCCACCTTCCATCCAGTCAAATTGTTTTACAGCAAATAAGTTTAGCCTTGTACCAGAACCGATGGAACCAAAAATTGGATTCCTCAGATACATACCATCCATCATATATGCAATCTGTCCCGACCGACCTCCTTTCACATGAATCTCCTCAATACCTCGCTCTTCATGACCAGGAACTGATTTTTCCCTACTTTCAACCTTTACCACACCGGATTGTAAAGTATAGAGTTCAGTTAAATCGCGAATAGGTAAAGCTTGAATTGCTTCTTTACTCACGGTGATTTTTTTGGAAGTTGATCCTCTCTCCACGAGAGGTTTCGTCCCTATCACTTCCACTTCCTCACCAGCAACAATTTCTTCCTCTAATTTAAAATTCAACCATAGAGTTTGATCCATGAGGATGTGGATACCTTTCATTGTTGTTTTTTTATATCCCATCATGGAAACGATTACATCATATTTTCCTACGGGAATGTTCAAGATTAGATAATTCCCATCCATGTCAGAAGCTGCGCCCATGCTTAGCTCAGGGAGAATAACATTCGCACCAGGAAGAGCAACACCATTTGCATCTGTAATTTTTCCGCGGATAGTTCCATCCGTACCTGCAAGACCAAAAGAAATAAGGAACATGCACATGAAAAGATGTTTTGGTTTCATCATTCTGTTAACTCCATTAGATCGAGAGTTTGTATTCCTTTTTGAGTGCTAACACGAAAAGGTTCAAAATCAAAATCCGGGTGATTCCCTATATCACGAAGTTCAATGGTATGAACAGGTTGAGTTAATTTTCTAAAAACTCCCGCACTCGGTGTTACATCAAGCGACGTTAATTCAATTTTATTCAAGCCAACCCATGCTTCATTATTATCATCTGGAGGACCATTTTGTGTCCAGTCAGCATTATAGGGATGCTCAGTCCAACGAATATATATTTCACTTTTCACTAGACCTTTTTTATATGCTAGCCACGATTCTGTTCGTTGACCAAATTCAACACCGCTTCCCAACATTGTCATTGTCAAGATTTGGGTCACTTTAAAACAATTATTAAATGTTGTATCAGCCGGTGGACATTCATTCCCATCCGCCACTATAGAACTATTTGCAAGACATTCAAAATCACCATCACCAGTGGATACAAAAGTTTTAATAGCTGCAGGTACAGTCACACTGGATGATTCAACATCGTAACTTTTCTCAATAAGATAAACTGCAATATCGGTGGTATCGTAATAGGCAGTGTCCACATGCTCACCATCCCGCAGCGAGCCTTGATGTGTATAATAAAGAACTTCACTTTCAAGGTTTTGCCCACTCCAAAATCCATTAGCGATTTCTTTGGGCTGAAAATAGAAACCAACCGGTAGAAAATAAGATGGATAAACAACCTGATTTAAATGTTTTGGCTCGTGGAAAATGTGGTAATTGTAAAAACGTTCTGATCCACTTCCGCTAGTTTTAACCCATTCAGACTTTGTTATATAATAGTCATCCGGAGAAAGTGATCCACCATTAATATGCCCAATTTTTTCACGTGTAAACAACGTGACTAACGAATCAACATCATCCACATACTGCTGTTTGAGGTCATTAAATTCAATGCTCTCAATCAAATCAAAGTATTCTCGTCCCCAACGATCGATAATGTCATCTCCCATACTAATTTCTAAAAGAACGGCGGGGTTTTCAGGATCAGTATAATCAACAATTAGATTATTGGGTTTATCACCTAAGACATAAAAATATTTTTCTAATGTTCCATCACCATCAGAATCCTTTGATATATATTCTTCATCCAAGTCATAAAATTTATTTCCTCGATCGCAAAATCCACCATCTGCATCTTCAGTAAATGTTCCGATACCAGCACAATCTGATTCATTATTCACTCGGGGTTCAGCATCATCCCAAATCTCATTACAATTCCGATCCTGATAGGGTTCACTGTTATTAAATACTTCATTTCCATTAATATCAAAATACGGTTCTTCCGGGTCCCAGATTCCATTGCCTCTATCTTCAAATTCAAAAGCGATTGAAATAACACCATCATTATTATAATCTTCGATCAAATTATCACCGGCATCGTACTCACCGTTGTTATTATTATCTTCATATTCATAAAGTGCTTCATACTCCCCATCATCATTGTAATCCATAAGGGTATCCTCTTCCACATCCCATTCTCCATTATCATTACAATCTGTATTGATCCTGAAAACAAGGGAATCAGCACTGAGTTGTTGTTTCTCAAATTCAAAATTCGAGATAAACCTTATCTGATCGTCCGCTAGGAAGACATAGTTTGTATCAAACCATTCAGAAGAATCAACAAAGAGCAGTCCTTCATCAATAAAGGGCGTATCCACCACAGACCAATAAGCGCTCACATCAAAAGTGTCTGAAAAATACAACATGGTGTCCGCCTGGACCCAGTCAGAATTCACCAATTTATACCTCTGGAGGGATGGGTCTGCCAAGAGATCCCATTCTAATTTTTCAAGGTTCTTGAATGAGGTGGAAGTCATCAGTACGGAGTCAGGTACAATGGAATCCTGGACCGAAAGAGAATCAATATAATGCCGCTCGGTAAATTGTGATTCATCAGATGGTGTCATGGAAACCAGATAGTTCTGGAAAGTACGGTATCCTAATTCCGGTGGGGTATCTCCTCCAGATTGGTCATAATAATCAAGGTAATGCTCGAATGTAGCCATGAGGCTGGGATCATACCGGAAAAATTTGGCATCGATTTCATCTTCAAAATTGTAGAAATAATCGGTGATGGAACCTGAGTTACCTGTCAAATCATCGTTCAACGTATTTTCGAAAGAATTATTATCATTCTCTTGGGTTGAATTATCTGTCTTTTCACAGGCCCAATGGGATACACCTATAACAATCAGAAATAATGGCAATAATTTTTTCATTGATATAATCTTGAATTCAAAAGAATATAGAAGATAGGAAATTAAGTAAGAATGACAGATTAGTCGTTATTTTTTTATGAACCCTCTAAAAAACTTATGATAAATATGAAATATTTAAAAAATATACTTACCTTTTTATTGCTTTCCAATGGAATGGCAGACCTTGCCAGTCCAACTCCATTTACAGTTACCCAGCCCAATGGTATTGAAATTCATATTTACAATCGGGGGAATCATCTCCAAGGGTGGCATGAATACCATGAATGGACGATAGTAAAAAATCCCCAGAATTGGTGGGTATACGCATCAGGCAATGATGGCTTCAATCTCCTTCCTTCGGATTTGAAAGTTGGGATAGATCCTGAACCCAACCTGCTTTCTTCTACAATTCAAAAAGGCATTCGTCCTGATAAAAGAATTTTAGAAGATCGTGCGCCGATTCCAAATTTGCAAGCCACACGAACCGATACATTTCATGTTCCACTTATTCTGGTGGAATTTCCAGATGCAGCTGCAACCTACGATTCTACAGATTTTGAATTAGTTATGAATCAACCGGGCTACACCCATTTGAATTATAATAACACGGGTAGCTTTCGAGATTTTTACCAAGAAATCTCTTACGGTCAGTTTTTACCCATATCGGAAGTAACAAATTGGATCACAGCACCAAATTCACATGATTATTATGCGTACAATAATCCAAATGGATGGGCACACGTGCAACAATTGGTTCGGGCAATGGTGGATTCTTTGGAAGCTCAAGGATTTGATTGGTCTCTATATGATAATGATAATGATGGCTATGTAGATGCATTGAATTTGCTTCACCAAGGTGAAGGTGCAGAACAGGGCAATCATTCAAATATTTGGTCCCACAAATCAAGCCTTGGAAATTTATCCGTTAATTATGATGGTGTAACAATTAGCAGCTATACCATGAACCCAGAAATCCAAAGTGGAACCATTGTGGCAATTGGGGTTCTAGCTCATGAATTTGGACATGCCTTAGGCTTGCCCGATTTATATGACACAGATTATTCATCCACAGGTGCTGGAAAGTTAGCCCTTATGGCAAGTGGATCATGGGGAACAAGTGGAAATTCTCCCTGGTATCCTGCCACTATGATTGGATGGTGTAAAAATAGATTGGGATGGGTGAATGTTGTTGAAATAACGGATGACACAGATCTTATTTCTTTACAGCAATCCTATTCAAATAATACTATTATTCGCGTTAATCATTCTCAAGTATCGGAAGAATATTGGCTTATTGAAAATCGTCAAAAAATTGGGTCCGATACACTCATGCCAACACCAGGTTTGGCCATCTGGCACATCAATGATAATATCGCTCAAGGGTGGGGGCCCAATACCAATGAACCTTATTATGGCGTTGGACTGGAACAAGCTGACGGTCAATTTGCTTTGGAAAACGGCGGACCCAGTGATGGCGGCGATGTGTTTCCCGGCGATTCGGATAATCGTGAATTTAGTCAATCATCAACGCCAAGTACCACCAGCCTCTATGATGTGGTATCCATGCTGAGGATTGACAATATTTCTGATCCAGATGAATTCATGTCCTTCGATGTAGAATATGGAGAAATCATTTTAGCGACCGCATTTATTTACAATGGATCCGGATATGCCAATAATGAAGGAAATTTTTCTATCGGTCTGAGTAACGAGATGGTAATCAATGAGTTAGAATTTCAACTCCATTTTTCACCCAATGTACCGGAAATTATTGCTGTAGAGCCCACCGAAAGAACGAGTTTTGATTCTGCAATGTTTACGGATAATACAGTTACGTTGGTGAATCCAATTATCGAAGCGGGCACAGGCGCTATACTAGATTTGACTTTATTTAATAATACCGGTGTTGAAACAGATGTAAATGTATCCTTTGAATACTGCCTAGCTTTTAATTACGAAAATGTGGAAGTTGGTATAACAGTATCCGACCAAGCCACTTATCATATTAATCATCTGGATCAATATTTCAATATTCAAGATGGAACAGGAACGGCAGGAGGCAGTGCGTCTTATGTTGTTTCATTATATAGTACAGTACCAATCCCCATGGCGGTATTTCAATTATTGCACTCTCCCGATTTGCTTAGCCCCAGCGATGAACCCTTTGAAGATCTAAACAATAATGAAACCTATGATATGGGTGAGCCTTTTACAGATTGGAACCAAAATAGTGAATGGACGCCTATGATTGAGCCTATTGATTTAACAGAATCATGGGAATTTGATGTTACACTTTCAGGTTCAGATATTATTATTGGAATATCCAATTGGCAGACGCCTTTGGAAGCAGAATCCCACAATTTATTCCGTGTGAATTGTGCTGTGAGCACTGATGCCCAATTAAACGAAGAAATTACCGTCACAACCAATGTGATGATATTGATAGATGGCTGGGGACATGAAGGTGTGCCATTTGTGAATGGATCGGGGACGGTTACAATTGATAACGTCTTATCTGTAAATGAAGCTATCCAATTTCCAACTGAGTTCTCACTAAATCAAATTTATCCAAATCCATTTAATCCTGTAACAACCATTCAATATGGTATTGCAAACACGGGGGAAACGTCCTTAAGGATATTTGATTTAACGGGTCGATTGATTGAAACATTGATCCATGAAAATTTGGAACCGGGTCATTATCAAATCAAATGGCAACCAACCAATATACCATCAGGACTTTATTTTATAGAACTAATATCAGGAGCTAAACGGGATATACAAAAAATCACATTATTGAAATAAGTTGAGTATACCTTTCAGATGTTTGAAAACTCCTTTAAAAGGTTGATAGAATCAAGCCGATTTCCGTTTACGACTATGTTTATATAGGGGCTCCTTCCCTTTCAGGATCGTATCCCTGGTAATGATTACCCGTTCTACACCTTCCATTTCAGGAATATAATACATGATATCCAATAAATGTTCTTCCATGACAGACCGAAGCGCTCTCGCACCAGCTTTTAGTTCCATGGCAAGTTGAACAATAGCCTTTAGTGCTGATTCACGAAATTCCAGTTCAATCCCTTCCAGCATAAAAAGTTTCTTATATTGCTTCACTAAGGAATTTTTTGGGGCTAGCATCACCTGCATCATATCATTTTCATCTAAGGTATTCAATGTACTCACCACCGGAAGTCTGCCCACTAATTCGGGGATCATGCCATAGGCAATCAAATCTTCCTGCCTTACGTCGGAAAAAATTGCGTTGGTATCTTTTTTCTGTATATTTTTCTTGGTGCCAAAACCTAATTCGCCCTTACCTACCCGTCGGGAAATGATCTCTTCCAATCCTGAAAATGAACCACCGCAAATAAATAAAATATTGGTTGTATCGATAGCAATCAAACTTTGTTCAGGATGCTTTCTTCCCCCTTTGGGGGGTACGTTGGCAATGGTGCCCTCCAGAATTTTCAAAAGTGCTTGTTGGACTCCTTCTCCACTCACATCTCGGGTGATGGATGCACTGGCACTTTTTCGTCCAACTTTATCAATTTCATCAATATAGATGATCCCTTTTTCGGCAGCTGCTATATTATAATTAGAAACCTGAAGTAGCCGAACCAATATATTTTCCACATCTTCCCCAACATAGCCCGCTTCAGTTAATGTTGTTGCATCTGCAATAGCAAATGGAACAGAAAGAAACCGAGCCAATGTTTTAGCGATCAATGTTTTTCCTGTCCCCGTAGAACCGATCAGTAAAATATTACTTTTATCTATTTCTACATCCGAATGGTAGGCCTGGTGAATGATTCGTTTATAATGATTGTATACTGCAACAGCGATGGCTTTTTTAGCACCATCCTGCCCGATGACATGAATATCCAGATTGGACTTGATCTTGGAAGGTTTTTGTAAAGTAACCTTAAATCCATTTTGGGGTTGATTCATTTCCGGCTCCAGGTTGATCTCCGGACTTTTTCCTTTCTGGATCCTGCTCATTTCCTCTTTGACATAATAGAATCTATCAAGCCGTATGATTTTGCTTCTTTAGATGTTAAATAATTGTCCCGATCTGTATCTGCTTCGATCTTTTTTATACTTTGTCCTGTGTTTTTTGCCAAAATTGTATTCAACTGCTTTTTCATCCGAAGAATTTCTTCCGCCAGGATTTTGATATCGGTTGCCTGTCCTTCCGCTCCGCCCATGGGTTGATGGATCATGATACGTGAATTGGGCAATGCATACCGTTTTCCTTTGGTTCCGCCAGCCAATAAAAATGCGCCCATACTTGCAGCTTGACCTAGACAGATCGTGGATACATCAGGTTTGATATATTGCATGGTGTCATATATTCCCAAGCCGGATGTTATGATACCACCCGGTGAATTGATATAAAGAAAAATATCTTTTTCAGAATCTTCTGCTTCCAAAAATAACAACTGGGCAATAATTAGGGATGCAAGGGAATCATCAATAGGTGTGCCGAGAAAAACGATCCGTTCTTTCAGGAGCCGGGAAAAAATATCAAAGGCTCGCTCTGATCGCCCCGTCTGTTCAATAACGATAGGTACCAGCTGATTTAGTGTCTTTTGATCAATGTTCATGGTCTTGTCCCCGAAGGTCTTTTGTGTGTACTTCTACCTCTTTAACTTTAGCAAATTGTTCAAGATATTCCAAGATTTTCTTTTCTATGAGATCATCTTCGATTCGCTGACGGTTGCTGGGTTTCTTGTAGAATTTTCTAATTTCTTTTTCCGATTGGGGTGATTTTTCAACCATTATTTCGATTTCGCCTTCCACTTCTTCACGGGAAGCATTGATCTTCTCTGTCTCAATCAATTTATTTCTAAGTGAAAACCATTTCAAATTACGTTCGGCTGTTGGTTTATAATGTTCCCTTATTTTTGCATCATCTATAGGCTCACCATTATTCTGTTTTTTTACATCTTCAACCAGATTATTAAGATAATTATTCATCATAGATGGTGCAAAAGATGGATTGGCTAACTCGATCAAAGCATCGGAAAGATCTCGTTCAAATGCGGTCTGAGAACGTTCTGCAAAATTAGCTTTAATTTTCTTTTCAACATCAGCGGTTAATTCGTCAACGGATGTTAATTTGGGGTTCACTAGCTTCAGAAAATCATCATTTACTTCTGGTAAGATCTCCCGTTCAATATTTGTCACAGTGAGTTCATATTCCGCATCACCTTCTTCCTTGTTAACGGGTAACATGATACGAGTGGTATCATCTGGTTTCAGACCAATCAATTTATCCTTTTGATTCTCTGTAAAAGATCCTTTTCCAACCCGGAGGTATTGCTTCTCGTATTTTTTGCCAATGATGGGCACACCTGATACATCCAATTTTTGGAGTGTGCAAATGAGATAATCCCCCTCCTTGGCACCGTCTTCCACAGTGGCGATGGTTGCATGTGCCTTCTTTAATTGAGTAATAGCATCTTCAATATCGTGTTCATCATGAATATAGTTTGAACGTTGCACTTTTAATGATTTCCATTTCATGTTGGGCAAGGTCACCTCCGGTTCAACTTCAAACTTTGCCATGAATGAAAAATGCTCGTTCATATGGAAATGGACATCGCTGATCTCTGCCTGGTTTACCGGAATAATTTCTTCTTGTTGGACAGACAGGAGATAAAATTTCTGAATATTATCTTCCATAAATTCTGCTTCAATGTTGGATTGGAACTGCTGCATCAAGCGATCCCTGGGGATTTTGCCCGGACGGAATCCTGGCATTTTGATCTTTCGACTGAACTTTTTAATTGTTGATTCGAAGTCAGACTCCAGCTTGCTCCAAGGAACATCTACCGAGACTTCCCGGGTGTAATCATTAATTATTTTAACGTCAACTTTCACGTTTTCTCCTAAAAATAGCGGGCAAATTTATATGAATATTTGGAAGAGGATAAGGATTAAGATCAGAAATTAGGATTTGGAGTTTAGAATCAAGAGCTTTAATCAAAATCATTTAGAACGGTGGAATCTCCAATCCTCCGCGAAACATTAAATACATCCCCAACATCTGGATTACATGGAAGAGATCATTATGATTGAAATTCTCATGAAGTGATATTCTCATGACTTGCACACAAGATGCAGCAAGGCTCACCAACAATCCAATTGAAATAGATAGTGCACCTGTCATTCCATAATAGAAAAATGCTACTAGAAATCCAATAAAGGAAATTCCCATCAAGGGTAAATAAAATATGACTACTGATCGAAAATTATCCTGAGTGCGAATACGATTGTAAAAGCTTATAAGGAGAACTCCAGCGGTAATGTATAGTGCATCCTCTCCTTTCCCGGTCACAAAGACTAAAGCAGTAGACATGGCTAAGAGTAAACCGGTTGCAGCAACAAATATCAATGTTGCCCGCCAAATAATCGTCCGGGGAATCTGGGATAATTTTGGGCCAAACCCGTGAGTAGTTCCACCTAACAGTGCCCCAATGGCTATGGTGATAAAAGATGTTCCCCAAAGTTGATGAAATTGGGAATCTTGGATAGAAAGAGTAAACCATCCAAAGGTAATACCCAAAATAAAAATAATGTAATCGGTGATAGCCGTAGTAGGCTCATAAAGAAATGGATGTTTTTCTGACATATATATCTCGATCCTAGTGATGGATAGACTATCAGAGAACCTTTTGAAAAACTAAGGACAAATATAGAACCAGCAAATCCGGTGAATAATCACGGATAAATAATCATATTCACTAAAATGATCACATCCATAATATTCAAATTACCATCTTCGTTTACATCTGAAACTGACTGTGGACACGCACCGGGAAATTCTCCTGAACTCACATAATCTGCCAAAATAAGAATGTCAAAAACATCAAGTTCACCTGAATTGTTCATGTCCCCCAAAACCCATTCCAAACAGGTATTCGGAGGTAAGGCTAAAAATTCATGCCAACCAGCCAATGGACTATTTTCAATTCGCCCCGATGAATCAGCAGACTGAATATAATATTGGATCGT
>CAJWPW010000003.1 GCA_913045415.1 uncultured Fidelibacterota bacterium
AGGCAAATGTAGCTACACCTAAAGAAGCTGACATATATGCTCCACATGTATTCCAAGGTATTAATGGGGAAGTAATCGTTCCAGCATCTTCAAGTGTTCGAGATAAATTCTTTGGATGAAGATTCCGCCTAGCAAATTCCGTCTTATACATTCTACCAGGAAGTACAATAGAAATATATTGATCGGCAGTAATAATATTTACACCAATACAGGTTGCTATTGTAGTTACAATTAATGAGCCTGTAGATTTTGAAAAAGTTAATAACGATTTAACAATAATATTTAATAGACCAGTAGTCTCTAATACTGCACCATAGGTTAGCGCACAGATCACAAGCCAAATTGTGTTTAGCATACTTGACATTCCACCTCGAGTTAATAGCGCATCTACGACCTCGACGCCACTATTAAATGAAAATCCGGAATGAAGCGCTGTCCAAACACCAGAAAGCATCGTCAAACCTTTTGAGAGTTCAGGCTTATTAACAAAATTTGAAACAATTTGAGGCTGAAGGAATGCAGCAAAAACGCCACCTAATAATGCGCCAATTAATACAGTTGGGAAAGCGGGCATTTTCTTATAGGCTAAAATAAATACCACGACTAAAGGGATAAAAGAAAACAGGCTAATATTAAATGAGTTGATTATTGTATTTTGAATGATTGCTAATCCAGCTGTGTCACCATTTGATTTTGGTTGAAAACCAAGAATCAAAAATATTATTAATGCTATTAATAAACTGGGACCTGTTGTCCATATCATATGTCTAATGTGAGTAAAAAGATCAGTACCAGCAATTGCAGGAGCTAAATTTGTAGTATCTGATAAGGGTGACATTTTATCACCAAAATATGCACCCGAGATTATTGCACCTGCTGTAATTTCAGGAGAAAGACCAAGGCCTAATGATATTCCTATTAAAGCAACACCAAGTGTACCTGCTACAGTCCATGAACTACCGATACTTAAAGCTGAAAGTGCGCAAATTATACAAGCAGCAAAATAAAATATAGATGGTGATAAAATTTTTAAACCATAATATATCATCGCGGGTACAGTACCAGACATAATCCAAGTTCCTATCAATGCACCTACAGCTAAAAGAATTAGTATGGCCCCCATGCCCATAGATATTCCCTTAACTATACCTGACTCCATTTCTTTCCAAGAATACCCATTCTTCATTCCAATCAATGCAGCTATTGAAGCACCAAGTATTAAAGCAATTTGGTTTGCACCATAAGATGAATCATCACCATATAAGTAAACTGACATAGATAACATTACAATAAGTAAAATTATGGGGATTAAAGCATCAATTATTGATGGGGATTTATGTTTTGAATCCATCGTTATTTTCTAAAATTAGGAGCACGTTTTTCAACAAATGCCGATAACCCTTCTTTTGTTTCTTCAGTGTTGAATAATTTGCTAAAATACTTTACTTCCATCTTTAAACCATCTTTAGTAGTCAGCCCTACTCCATTTCGAATACACTCTAGAGATTTCGCAATTGCATTGGGACCGTTCTTTAATATTTGCATTGCAATTTCTTCACATTTTTCTTTTAATTCTTCAATAGGTACAACGTGATTTACTAATCCAATTTCTTTAGCCTCGGTAGCATTAATCATCCTACCAGTTATAATGATCTCATTTGCAATCCCCATTCCAACTAACTTTGGTAACCGCTGTGTTCCACCCCAACCTGGTAAAATTCCTAATAAAACTTCTGGTTGACCAAATTTAGCTGTTTCACTAGCTACTCTTATATGACAAGCAAGGCTAATCTCACAACCCCCACCTAAAGCAAAACCATTGACTGCTGCAATCACAGGTTTGGGTGAATTCTCGATTGTGACCGTTAACTTTTGACCAACTTTCCCAAAACTTAAAGCTTCATCAGGCCCCATAGTTTGCATGGTTTTAATATCTGCGCCTGCAACAAAAGATTTATCTCCAGAACCCGTTAAAATAATTACCCCAACAGATGATTCCTCAGTACAGCTATTAAATGCTTCTTCAAGTTCAGAAATAACTATTGGATTCATAGCATTAAGAGCCTCTGGGCGATTAATTGTAATCCAAGCTATTTGATCATTAATTTCAGTTAATATATATGACATTAGACTATCTCCAAAAAGTTCGACTAAATAATACCATTATAGTAAAAATTTCAAGACGACCTAATAGCATACAAAAAGTCATCATCCATTTACCAATAGGATGTAATAAAGCATAATTATCTGTGGGGCCAAAAGCTCCAAAAGCAGGCCCAACATTACCTATTGCTGACGCAGCTACACTTAAAGAAGATGTAAAATCATAATTTAAAGCAGTCAAAACCAAGGAAGTCAAAACAAAGAATGAAAGATATATTAAAAAAAAGCCCAAAGTATTACGAATCACATCATCACTAATAGTTCTATCACCAATTCTAATTGGAATAATGGCCCTTGAATGCAACATTCTACGTGTTTCAGTAGCTGCATATTTTATTAGCAAAATAATTCTGGCAATTTTCATACCACCACTTGTTGAACCACCCATTGCGCCAAAAAACATCATAAAGAAAAGTAAAAGTTGACTAAAAAATGGCCATAGTTCATAATCAGCATTGGCATAACCAGTGCCTGTCATCAATGCTAAAGATTGGAATAGTGATATTAGGAAACTGTTATGAGACCAATCTGAATTTGAAAAAGATATGTTAAGGAAAATAAACATTGTAGCAACAAAAAGAATTAAAAAATAAACTTTGAATTCATAGTCCTTAAAATAGGATTTATAGTTTCCAGTAATTGCGCGAAAATGAAGTGTAAAATTGACCCCGGCAACAAACATGAAAAAGATTATTATATAATGAATTGTAGGATTAGAGTAAGCAGCTATACTGGCATTTTGAGTACTAAATCCACCTGTTGGCATTGTAGTAAATGCATGACAAAGAGAATCAAACCAAGGCATTCCTGCAAATCCTAAAAGTAAAAATTGTAAAAAAGTAAAACCCACATAAACCAGCCATAATATTTTTGCTGTTTCTTTAACTCTAGGTTTAATTTTATCAGCAACTGGTCCAGGTACTTCAGCTTTAAAAAGTTGAACACCACCCACACCTAATAACGGCAAAATAGCAATAGTAAATACAATAATACCCATACCACCTATCCACTGCAAAAAAGATCTCCAAAAAAGCACTCCATGTGGCATACTTTCAATACCATTAATAAGATGTGGAAGGGTAGCTGGATTTCCAATAATTGTAGCTCCAGTAGTAGTGACACCAGACATAGCTTCAAACCAAGCATCTGTAAAATTTGGAATAACTCCACTTAGATAGAATGGCAATGAACCTGCAAGTGCAACCGTAATCCATGCAAAGCTAACAATTGCAAATCCGTCTTTACTATTTAATGATTTACTTTTACGAGTAAAAAACCAAAAAGGTAATCCTAATAAAACACAAATTAAAGATGATTTTAGGTGACCATATAAATCGGATTCACCATAACTGTATGATATTAGCGCCGGCAAAAGCATAGTAAAGCCAGTGATAACTAACATTGCGGCTAGAATATTTGATATAGTTTTTATATTCAATTATGACTCAAAGAGACGTTTTAATTTTGGTACTGCTTGTGATTTAGCAAATACTAACACATTATCTTCGTCTGATAATTGAGTTGAACCCCTAGCGATTGAAAGCGTTCCATGGTGGTTCGTCATACCAACTATACTATCTTCTGGAAAATTAATTTCCTCTAGGGGTAACTTTGTAACCTTACTCCCAGGTTCAGGATGAAATTCTATGACTTCAACATCAATTTCATCAAAGGTCATAACTGATGTTTCAGTTTCATCGCTTGCAATAAAGCGAAGGATTGAATTAACTGTTGACATATTTTTACTTAATACAGCCCCAACACCAATTTCTTGAACAATAGGCATATATTCTGTTGTACTTACATGAATAACAGATTGTTTAACACCTAAATGATGGGCTAACATACCTGAAAGTAAGTTAGTTTGCTCACTTTCAGTTACTGCAATAAAACTATCAGCATCTTGAATATTTTCTGACTTAAGCAGTTCAACATCTGTTCCGTCACCATGAATAATCATAGTCTCTTTTAAGTGAGAGGCTAGCCATTCTGCCTTATCTCTTTTTCTTTCTATTAATCTTACTGTCATTTCTTTTTCTAGTTCTTCAGCAAGACTTCGTCCTATTTTACTTCCACCTAAAATAATAATAGAATTTGTTGGCGTTGCTTCTTTCCCTAAAAGATGCATTAATGATTCTAACCATTTTGTTTTTACAATAAAATATGCAGTGTCATTGAATTTAAAAATATAATCAGACCAAGGAACATGGGATTCTCCGTCTCTTAAAACTGTAACAATGCCAAACTTAAAATTTTGATCTTCTTCACAAATGTCACTCACTGATTTACCAATAATTGGTGAATTTTCATCTAGACGAATACCTATCATTTCGACTCTTCCACCTTCAAAATCCATCACCTGTGTTGCATAAGAATGACGGACCAATTGAACAATCTCCTTACAAGCTTCTTTCTCTGGATGAATAACTAAATCGATACCAAATTTTTCTGGTTTAATTATAGAATCTCTAGTTGTGTACTGTTGATTTCTCAATCGGGCAATTATTTTTTTTGCACCAAGCTCATGAGCTTGTTGAGATGCAATTAAGTTAACTTCATCTACTCTCGTTAAACATAAAACATAATCTGCATCTTGAACATTGGCTACTGAAAGATTTCGTGGACTCGCACCATTACCTTCCACTACAATAACATCTAAGCTTTCTGTGGCACGTCTACATTTTGCTGGATCTATATCTATAACAACAATGTCATGATTTTCTTCACTTAATGCTTTTGCGACGTGGAATCCTACCTCACCAACCCCAATTATAACAATGCGCATAATAATTCCTTTCCGGTAAAAGCCTGAATTTTAAGTATAATTATCAAATGAATCCCATTCTTTCTTTAATCACATTCCCGCTGAATATCAGCGCCCAGACTTTTAAATTTTTCCTCAATTTTTTCATATCCTCTGTCAATATGGTAAATGCGGCTTATGGTAGATTTCCCCTCTGCCATCAACGCTGCAATAACCAGGGAAGCACTGGCCCGAATATCGGTTGACATTACTTGTGCACCCCGTAATTTATCCACACCGCGAACGATAGCCACATTATTTTCCATAGAGATATTTGCCCCAAGACGTACCAATTCCGGTACGTGTGAAAATCGATCATGATAGATAGAATCCGTAATAACGCTCGAACCGGATGCCACCGACATGAGTGCAATCCATTGTGCCTGAAGATCCGTAGGAAAACCGGGGTGAACGTCAGTCATCATATCCACTGCTTCTAAATTGTCGGCTTTTTCAATAGAAATTGTATCATCATCTACATAAATAGTACATCCAGCCTGTTCCAGTTTTTGTAACACAATGGATAAATGGTCTGGAGATACATTGTTTACTGTAATATTTCCCAAGATAGCCCCCGCCATGAGAAATGTTCCAGCTTCAATCATATCGGGAATAATCTTAACTTCAATCGGATTTAACGAATCAACACCATGTATGGTTAATTCATGGGTTCCCACGCCTTCTATCTGGGCACCCATATCATTCAACACATCACATAACTGCACAATATGAGGTTCCCGTGCTGCATTGGTAATTTGAGTTGTTCCCTCTGCCAAAACAGCCGCCATAACAATATTACCTGTTGCGCCGACCGAAGGTATTTCAAAATGAATTTTCCCACCCTTCAGTTTTTTTGCCCGTGCAATGATGTACCCATCTTCCAATATTATTTCTGCACCAAGTTTTTCAAATCCTTTTAAATGATAATCTACTGGCCGAGGTCCCCACGCGCAACCGCCGGGAAGGGATACCCGTGCTTCACCAAATCGGGCTAAGAGTGGCCCCATCACATAAAAAGAAGCACGCATGGTTTTTACTAAATCATAAGGTGCCTCGAAGGTATCTACTGTTGAGGCATCAATAGTTAAAGAGTTTTCATTGAAATCTGTTTTGGCGCCGACCATATTTAATAATCTGACCATGGTTCGCGTATCTTGTAAATCGGGTACATTATTGAGGGTAGATTTTCCATCAGCCAAGAGGACAGCAGCCATGATGGGCAAAACAGCATTTTTAGCGCCGCTTATTTCTACATCACCCCTGAGACTGGCACCCCCATTAATAATAAATTTATCCACGCGCTTGATCCATAAATTGTTGTGCAGAAGTTAGTCCTTCTCTTGTAACAATTTCTCCACTAAATAATTCTGCGATTGCTTTTAATTTTTCTTCGTCATTCAAATACCGGGCAGTCACAGATGTTTTTTCTTCATGAATTGATTTATGAATGTATAAATGATGATCAGCCCTGGAGGCAATTTGTGGAAGATGCGTAATACAGATAACTTGCTTATCCTTGCTCAATTTTTCTAATGCTTCGCTCACTTTTTCTGCTGCCTGCCCAGAAATACCTGAATCTATTTCATCAAAGATCAGCGTGTCCACCGGGTCATACTTTTTAAGAACTGATTTAATCGCCAACATGATTCTGGAAACTTCACCGCCAGAAGCAATTTTTGTTAATGGTTTCGGAAGTTCGCCGGGATTTGCACTGAGAAAAAACGCAACTTGGTCATATCCTTTTGGGCCATACTTTACAGGTTGTCCTTCATACACAATGGGACTTTCAGAATCATTTTGTTGCTTTATTTGCACTGCAAACTTTGCACCTGCCATATTCAACAATGCCATTTCATTTTCTATTTTAGATCCAATTTTATTTGAATATTTTATCCGAATGCTATGGAGCTGATCTGCATATTTTTGGTAGCGACTTTTTAAATGGTTTTTATCAGATTCTAAACTGGATATAGCGCTATCTAAACCGGATAATTCATCTAATTCTTTTTCCGATTCTTGAATAAAAAAATGAACGCCATCAATCGATCCGCCATATTTCCGTTTTAATCCTTCTATGGCTTGCAGGCGCTCCTCCACTTCTTTTAGATGGTTTTGATCCAGTTCCAATGATTCAATATGGTGAATTAATTCAGCCGATGTATCCTGAATCGAAACAGATGCTTCGTTAATAGATTCCATGTAAGGATTCAACGATTCATCATATTTTGATAATCGGCTTAGCTCATCTACTGTCGATGCAAGTTGTCGATAAATCGAATGATCATTTTCCGTTAATGATTGGTTCAATCTCTGGACAGTCGAAACTAACTCTTCAACATGGTTTAGCCGTTTAAATTCTTTCCCCAGCTTAATATCTTCATCTATTTGAGGATCTATTGATTGGATTTCCTGAACTTGAAATTGAAGCAATTCTTTTTGATTGGCAGCATCTTTTTGCTTTTCATTCAACGTATCTAATTCCTTCATTGTTTGCGTTAAATCCAAATAGGTCTCTTCAATTTTTTGAACCATATTATTCGAATCACAAAAGCTGTCTAAAAAGTCAATGTGGGTGGCAGGATCCATAATATATTGCTGTTCATGCTGTCCATGAAAATCTGCAAAAGAAACTACTGAATCACGATAATCCTGTTCGGCCATGGGTTCATCATCCATAAAAGACCGGGTCCGGCCACCTTTACTTATGATTCTCCGCAGTATTTTTTCTTTTCCTTTTATGGTCAATTCTACTTCAACAATGGCCTTTTCTTCTCCGCTTCTTACGTCTGTTTTATCCCCATTCCCACCTAAAGTAATTCCCATGGATTTTAAAATGAGTGATTTCCCTGAACCAGTCTCACCTGTAATCACCGTTAATCCTTTTTTCATCGGAAGCGATAACGCATTAATGATTGCAAAATTCTTAATAAAAAGGCGGTGTATCATTTTTTTCTATTTCCCAAAACGAGTAATGAACCAATAATAATACCAATTGTATCCGCTAATACATCCCATCCGCTGGAGAACCGGCCCGAAATAAACGATTGAAGATATTCATCCAAGCTGCCAAACAGAATGCCAAGCGGTACCACAATCATTAAAGTGCGATACGAAATTGAATCCATACTTTTCATGGCCAATATTCCCAAAATAAAGTACTCAACCATATGGATCAATTTATCCCATGTGAGCAGCCATGTTTTTGGTATACTCTGGGCTGGCACACTGGATACGCTCAAAATGACAAGCATATAAGCCACCAATAATATTCGAAACGTTTTATGATTCATAATCCCGAAGTACGATCCCTAATTGACTTAATAAATCGCTGGCAATTAACCCACGCTGACTACTTTTATTTACCAATTGATCTGCTGCCTTCCCATGAGTATAAATTCCTAATTTTGCTGCCTCAACCATGCTGAACCCCTGGGCTATGAAAGAGGCAATCATCCCAGTTAACACATCACCGGTGCCAGCCGTAGCCAGCCCAGGATTCCCGGTTGAATTAACAGCACCTTGACCTTTCCATGCAACCAAAGAAGGTGCAAATTTAGCCACCAAAACACCGGGGAAATTGGACATGAATTTATCGATACTTCCCGGAAAATCATTTGTTATTAATTTAGAAGAAATACCCGATAATTGACAGAGTTCACCCACGTGGGGAGTTATTACAAATTCGGATTGTATTTCCTGAAATAATTCAGGATAATTATAAAATGGTCTTAATCCATCCGCATCAATTACCATGGGTTTGTCAATAGTCTTTACTAAAGTTTTTACCAATGCACTCGTTCGATCATCCTGCCCTAACCCGGGCCCAATGGCAATGACATCACACCAATCTACCCATTTCATAATGGTGTCATAATTTGATTCAGTAAAAAAGCCCAATTCGTCATCCTCGCATGGAATCGTCATCCCCTCTGTAATCTTTTCTTCATATATTCCATTCAATGATGCTGGCGCACATGTAACCGTCAACCCAGAGCCACTTCTTAACGCTGCCATGGTTGTTAAATATGCTGCCCCAGTCATACCAATTGATCCAGCGAGAAATAGTATTTTTCCTTGAACGTGCTTATGAGTCGATTTCTCCATTGGTCTTAATATGGTTTGAATATCTTCATGTGAAATAACTGTCCAGGATCGACCATCTAATTCATCAACAATTTCCGGAAAACCAATATCCACAGAATGGATGTGTCCTGAATGACTTCTTCCTGGTTCAATTGACATACCTAATTTTGGATACCCCATAGACACAGTACTGTCAGCGTTCACAGCATGAATATCTGCCGTACCGGTCGCAGCATTTACACCGGAAGGTATGTCAGCAGAAATTGTATTTTTGCAGTCATTCATCCATTGAATCCACGGAACCGTATTATCCCTGATAATTCCAGAAAAACCAGTTCCCAGCACTGCATCAACCATCAAGTCAAAATCAGGTTTTGAGGTGGGGATATCACTATTATATATAATTGAGAGTCCATTTTTTTCGCATTGATCCGAAAATATGTTAGCATCGCCTGTTATTTCATCGTGATGCACCAATGAATAAATTGTTATTCTAAATCCCCATTTATTGAGCATATGGCCGGCGGCGAATCCATCCCCCCCATTATTCCCTTTGCCGCAAACAATTCCAATGTTTGGATTGTGGATATCCATCAAATTAGAACGAATGAATTCCGCCAGTTTTTGGCCTCCATTCCTCATGAGGATTTCTCCGGAAATGCCATGGTTTTCCATAGCTAATCGGTCTAATTGTTTTGCTTGTTTTCCAGTAAGTACACGCATTTACACCACCAGCATTGCCATGGCAACGGCGTATTCCGATTCATGAGAAATACTAACTATTAATTGATCATATTTATAATTTAGAACAGACGATACGACCGGTGCGCCATTATCTTTGGGCAAAATTTCAATATCACTGAAGGCGATTTGATTCGTTAATCCGGAGGAATAAAAACATTTTTTAACCGCTTCTTTGGCGGCGAATCGTCCAGCATAATGAATGGATGGATTGGACTTCCCATCACAATAAATAATTTCTTTTGGCGAAAAAGATTTTTGTTTAAATCGATCGCCATGATTTTCCAGCAATCGGGAAATTCGTTTTACTGAAACGATATCCGTTCCAATGAAGGATTTAGACGTCGTTCAACTCCTTGATAATATTAACGACTTCATATACATTATTCACATCCCAATCCGCACCGGAGTCTACAGTTCCGAAGGTATCGCCATAGCGGGCAAAAATTGTTTTCATACCTATTTCTTTCGCCCCAACCACATCTCGTTCAGGCCAGTCCCCAATCATGATTGCTTCATTCGGCTTAATTTTTAAGTAATCCAATGCCATTTGAAAAGGTTTAGGGGAAGGCTTACGTACTCCAGTATCATCAAAAGTCAAGACCGGGTCAAATACATGGTGCAAATTCAGGTAATATAAACGCATCCAGGCTTCACGGCTTGGGGCATCGGAGACTACCGCCAGATTAATGCCCATTTTGATCAATTGAATCAATGTTTTATTCACATTGGGATACACTAATAATGTGGCCTCTCTGGCACGACGGTAGGATACAATACCCGCTGCCAGGATCTTGTTACTGACCTCACCAACAGTTTGATTTAAATAATCGTCAAATACCTGTTGGTTCTCCCAACCTCTTTCCATATATAAATCAAAAATATCCTCATAGGCTTTTTTTTCATCAACCTCCAGCCCAGCTTCATTCATGGCCGTAATTGCGGCTTTGACAGAAAACTGTTTCATCTTAACAAAATCAAGCAGTGTATTATCTAAATCAAATATAATTGCTTTAATCATAGTTTATAATTTAAAGTAACAGGATTTTATTTTTCGTATTTCTGGGGGTTTTTGACTTTATCCATTTCATATTCAGCCATTTTTCTCCAGGCACGATCATTTCTTGCTTTTTCGAATGCATTTATTGCACCCGTTTTATTACCTTTGCCGCCGCACCACTCGGCAATTCCCAATTCGAACCATCCACCACCAAATCGACTTTTTATTGCCGTACAATTCCGGGCTGCATCTTTTGCACCGTCACAATCCCCGGTTGCATTATACGCACCGGCCAAACGAAAGAAACTCATGGCATCACGGCCATCTAATGTGGTAGCCATTGTTAAATTAGCAATAGCCTTTTCCCAGTTTTTTTCCTCAGTAGAAAGGATTCCCAAGCTTGCATATCCTTTCGCATAATTTGGATTTACTGTAATCGCCATATTCAACACTTGTTTACCTTTTTCATAATTTTTTGCATTGATATATATATCACCCAAGGCACCGTAAGCTTTATCATAACCGGGATAAATATCCACTGCTGATTCTAAAGCACCAATTGCTCCATCCGTATCTCCCATTGATTTTTTGGCTAATCCTAAAGCAAAATACCCTTTATAAAATTGCGGATTGATGCCTAAAGCTTTTTCATAAGATGCCACTGCAGCATCTTTGTCTCCCATTTTTGATAGAATGACGCCAATTTGGTAGTATGATTGATAAAATGTTTCATCAATGTCTAACACTTTTCTGTAAGAACTAAGTGCACCGTCAAGATCCCCCCTTTTATAGGATTGATTCCCAGTATTAAAATAATTTTTTGCTACATTTTTAATGGCAGCTAATGCTGTTTTATGTTCAGAATTCAGGCCCAATGTTTCATGAAAATAATCCACGGCAACTAAGTATTCCTTTTTGCGGAAATGAACTAATCCCATATTTAATACTGATTCTGGATAATTTGGGAACTTTTCATGGGCAATTCGAAATGATTCAAACGCATTATCTGCTTCACCATTATTCATCGATTTGTTCCCTTTACTCATGAGGGTATTGAGTTCGCTTAATCGATCAAATTCCGCACGTAATTCTTTGTTTTCCTCATCGGCAGAAATGGCTTCTTTTAATAGGTCACCCGCTTTTTTTAAGTCACCATTACGAATAGCAACCTTGGAAAGGCCTGCATAAGCAGGTGCAAATGTGGGATCCGCTTCCAACGCGGCATTAAAACCATTTTCCGCTTCTGTAACCTCTCCCGCCTCTAAACTGGCAATGGCTGAATTATACAAATCAACTGGGGACTGAGCCAATGTAATGCTCGCCAATAATAAAATAATCGATATTCTTTTCAACATTATATTTTATTTCCTCATTTTAATTAATTGTGTGCCGAAGGCCGGACTCGAACCGGCACAAGGTTTCCCTCACATGCCCCTCAAGCATGCGTGTCTACCAATTCCACCACTTCGGCCAGTTTTTTCATTAATTTTTATTAATATCCTTTACCGGTGCCGTGGGCAAATTCAACACCTCTGATGCTGGGGCTAATGTTCGTTCTTCCTGAGCTTGTTCAATAACCGAACTTCCACCAGAAGTATCTGGTGAACCCATTAGACTAATAAGCAGTGCTAATCCCATGAAAGAAACAGCAAGATATGTTGTTATTTTACTCAATGCAGTTGCAGCACCCCGTCCGCCAAAAATGGCATTGGTTGTCTGTCCGCCAATCGATCCGGCTAATCCGCCTCCCTGACTGGCTTGCATTAATACGACTGTTATCAGTAATAAACTGACAATTGCATGAATTGTAATTAAGAATCCTAACACGATTTATCCTTTATAATAATTTGTTACTTGCGCTATTATGCTACAAAAACTATCCTCTTTTAAACTCGCACCGCCAATGAGAAATCCATCCACACCCTCCGTTTGAATCAGTTCCGAAGCATTGTTTTCATTCACGGATCCACCGTAGAGGATGGGTACTTCACCGGAGCTATGACCAAACTCATCATCCAGTATTGTTTTCACATATCCATGTGCCTCTTCTACCTGATCCTTGGATGCAGTTTCTCCTGTACCAATAGCCCATACGGGCTCATAGGCAATAATCAATCTTTCCGCATCGATGGATTCGACTCCTTCTAAGCCCAACTTTATTTGGTGGTGAAGTATTTCATTCGTTCGACTCATCTGCCGATCTTCTAATGTTTCACCAATGCAAAAAATAGGTATGAGTTCCCCATTTAACACTGCATGAATCTTTTGATTAATCCATCCATCCGTTTCGCCAAAAATATGGCGACGTTCAGAATGACCAATAATCACATACTGAACCCCCATAGATTTCAACATTTCAACAGAGATTTCTCCCGTGAATGCTCCCTGGGATTCGTGATGGGCATTTTGGGCGCCCACACTTAAAGATGTGCCATCCAATGCTTCAACTATGGAAAAGAGCGAGTTAAAAGGCGGGCAGAATATAACCTTCACTTTTTCCTTATCCAATATTCGATTTCGGATTTTACCGACGAAAGAAACCCCCTCGGAAAGTGATTTATGCATCTTCCAGTTTCCAGCAACAATTGGTTTGATTTTCATCCTATAACTCCAATGAATAAATGGCGGGTAATGAATTCCCCGATAACAGCTCTAATGATGCACCACCACCGGTAGAAACGTGACTTACTTTATCCATCAATCCAAATTTATTAACGGCTGCAGCAGACTCCCCCCCCCCGATAATGGTTATTGTTTCATTTACGGTAACATCCGCCATTCTTTCAGCAATTTTTTGTGTTCCTTGATGAAACCCATCCACTTCAAATACGCCCATGGGACCATTCCATATAATCGTTTTTGATTTTAGAATTATTTCCGAAAAATTGCTGATTGTTTCTGGTCCAATGTCCAATCCCATTAATTTATCTGGAATTTCTCCCACTTTATGAATTTCTGCCTGTTCACTGTTATCCATGGATGCGGCACATACGAAATCTGTTGGCAATATCAATTTGGTTTTTCCACGTGCTCTTGACATAATAGCTTTTGCTGTAGCAAGCATGGATTGATCAACCAATGAATTACCAATATCCTTGCCTTGTGCCTGCAAAAAAGTAAATGCCATTCCGCCGCCAATAAGAATATAATCAGCCATTCCTGCGAAATGCCTAATCAAATTTAATTTGGTATCAATTTTTGCACCACCCAAAATCACCGTTAATGGTCTATCCGGTTTAATCATTGCTTCCGATAGATACTGTAATTCTTTTTCAACCAGAAATCCCATACCTTTATGTGAAAAATGTTTGGTGACACCTACATTCGATGCATGGGCACGATGGGCAGTACCAAAAGCATCATTAATATATATTTGACCATGTTTTGCCAACTGGGCACTAAAAATTGAGTCATTATTTGTTTCTTCTGAATAAAATCGTAAATTTTCCAATAAGTGTATCTCCCCGCCACGGAGACTGAGAGATACATCGTGAGCATCTTCTGATATACAATCGTCAGAAAACTTGATAGGCATTTCCAATAAATCTGCCAATGTTTCCCCCGTGGGAATAAGACTTAATTCAGAATCGACTTGACCATTGGGACGACCTGAATGGGACATCAAAACAATATTGGCACCTGCTTTTAGACAATACTGAATTGTTGGAATTGTCGCCTTAATTCGGAAATCATCAACAACACGATCATTTTCTATCGGTACATTAAAATCCACCCGTATGAGGACACGTTTATCTTTTAAGTCAAATGTTTTGAGAGATTTTATCACGAGGTTTTTCTATTAGTTAATGATCGGCGTTGCTAAAGTAAGGGCTGTCACATGTACGGCACCATTATTTTTAAGCGCTTTTGCACAGGCAGACATGGTTGCACCTGTAGTTAAAACATCATCAATAATTCCGATTTTCAATCCTTTCAAGGGGCGGGAAGTTACAAAAGCATTTTCCATATTTTGAAGTCGTTCTTCCCGATCAAGGGTTGTTTGTGAAACCGTGTGTGTGTGTCTTTTTATGATGTTAGGATCCATCGGAATACCCACTTCCTTTGCAAATCCCTTTGCTATCCACATTGCCTGGTTGTACCCCCGTTCTCTTTTTTTAATATGATGCAGTGGGACTGCTGTTATATAATCTAATTTTTTGTAGACGGACGCTTCAAAATTATCGGCAGCTAAATATCCCATTTCTAATCCGATTCGAGCACGATCCGAATATTTCATTTTATGAATAACTTCCTGCAAAATATTATTATACCACCAGCCTACATATGCTTCGTCAATATATTCAGAAAAATGAATATCACTGATTCGATTTTGATGGGTAGTTTTTTCTAACCTATCCAAACACAGATTACATAGAATGGCATGATCTATATCCTTATTGCAGGATAGACAAAAATTGGGGAATACCAATTTCATCATTATATTACCGGCAGATTGTAAATAATTCATCGGTTGAATCTACATAGAATTCTATTTATATCGATAGTTGAGTGGCGGTATTTTCATCCAAGTATACAATGGCTTCAAAATCAAAATCCACCCTTAATTTTCAAGATTTAATGCTGCATCGCGTCCATGAAATCCTGTTGGTCGCGAGTCCTTACGATGCGTTCATTTTGGAAGAAGATGGCCGCCTAACCCAACAAATTCTTTATGAATACATCGGGATGAATCTGAGTTATGCTCCTCGTGTCTGGCATGCTAAGAGCGCCAGTGAAGCGATGGGTATGCTATCCCATCGAAAATATGATATGGTCATTGTTATGATGCGAATTGCAGATATGGATCCGGTTACTTTTGGCGAAAAAGTCAAGGAACTCTATCCAAAAAAACCGGTTATCCTTCTTGCTTTTGACCCATCAGAAATAAAACAGCTTCCAGAAATCGGTATCGAAAAATCGATAGACAAAATCTTTATTTGGTCCGGGAATGCCAATGTGTTTCCTGCAATTATCAAATATTATGAAGACAAAAGAAATATTAAACGGGATTATAAAATTGCAGATATTCGATGTATCCTGGTGGTGGAAGACAATCCGAGATACTATTCAACCCTCATGCCGCTTATTTATCAAATCGCTTTAAAGCATGCCCGGGATCTGATTAATAAAAGTTTGTCTGATACCGATCGGTTATTGTTATTCCGTGCCCGGCCAAAGATTATCCTGGTATCTAATTATGAAGATGCCATCCATTATTATAATAAATATCAACAAAATATTCTGGGAATTATATCAGATGTACGGTTTCCAAAAAATAATAAATTGGATAAAAATGCCGGTGTGAAATTGGTGGAATACATCCGTCAAAAAGATTCTAACATACCCGTATTACTCCAATCCACAAACCCGAATCATTATAAAGATGCCAAAAAAGTAAATTGTACTTTTATCGGCAAAGAGTCTGAGACACTCCTGAAGGATTTGGATGATTTTATCGTTAGCAATTTTGGGTTCGGCGATTTTGTATTCAGGGATTCCAGAGGCAATGAAATTACCCGTGCCAATGATTTACCTGAATTGCGAAAATCTTTGTTAAAAATTCATGAAAAATCTTTGGAATTCCATGCCTCAAAAAATCACTTCTCAAACTGGTTGGCTGTCCGGGGAGAATTTTCCCTTGCTTCAGATATTCGTCCCGTAAAAATTAGTGATTTCGATACATTAGAAGAACTGCGTACATATATCATCGAACGAATTGATATAAGAATTCAAGCCCATCTTGATGGGCGAATTGTCCAATATTCTGCGGCGTCAAAATATGAATCACTCAATTTTGTCCGTTTGGCAAGTGGTTCCTTAGGTGGAAAAGCACGAGGCCTTGCATTTATGAACAACATGCTGGCTGATAATACATTCAAGAAATCCTATCCAAATATTCAAATTCGAATTCCAAAAGTAGCGGTTATTGGGACTGATGAGTTTGATTCCTTTATGAATGATAATAAATTATGGAAAATTGCATTTTCTAAAAAGAAATCTGATAAATCTATTACAAAGGCATTCCTAAAGGCATCCCTATCAAAAAAATTGACATCAACCCTTTCTCGATATTTGTCTGATGTCAAATTTCCAATTGCTGTTCGATCTTCAAGTCTGTTAGAAGATTCCCAGTACCAGCCCCTGGCTGGGATGTATTCCACCTATATGCTTCCAAATTCTAATAAATCTAAAAAACAACGGCTTGATCAACTGACCAAAGCCATCAAACTGGTCTATGCTTCAACCTATTTTAAAGAGCCCAAATCATTAATCGAAAATTCCGTCCATCGCCATGAAGAAGAAAAAATGGCGGTCGTCATAATGGAATTAATTGGGAAGCAGCATGAAAACAGATTTTACCCCACTGCCAGTGGTTCAGCACAAAGTTTTAATTATTATCCAATTTCCTATATGAAGCGGGAAGAAGGTGTTGCATTTCTTGCGCTGGGTCTTGGTCGGGCCATTGCAGAAGGAGAGAAATCTCTCCGGTTCTCGCCAAAATACCCTGGTATTATACCCCAATATTATTCTGTGAAATCCACCATCACCAATTCACAAAATCAATTTTATGCATTGGATCTCACGAAGGGAAAGGCTTTGCTGAAACACGGGGAAGATAAAAATACAACCGCATACCCTCTGGACTTGGCGGAAAAAGATGGTGAATTAAAATGGGCCGGCAGCGTTGTTTCAGAAGCAGATAATATTGTTCGGGATTCCCTCCGACTTCCAGGTACCCGCGTTATTACTTTTCCATCCATACTCAAATGGAATACAGCGCCCGTCACAGATCTGCTTACCGATATATTGTCCTTAGGAGAAAATGCCCTTGGCTGTCCAGTTGAAATTGAATTTGCCATCAATCTTCACAACGATAACACGAAAGAAAATGAATTCTGTCTATTGCAGATTAAACCCATGGTGATTGGTGGTTTGGACCGGGTTCAGGAAATTAATACCATAGATAAAAAGGATATCATATGTTCTAGTGCTGTGGCCTTGGGCAACGGTGTCATTCAAAACCTTCGTAATATTGTCATTGTGGATCCTGATACCTTTGACTCTGCCCATACACAAACCATCGCCCAAGATATCGAACACATAAATAAAATTATGCCCACTGGAGAAAAATTTATTCTAATTGGCCCAGGACGATGGGGTTCCGCAGATCCCTGGTTAGGTGTCCCCGTGAATTGGGATCAAATATCTCAAGCCAAAGTGATCATTGAAGTGGGGATGAAGGATTTTCCCGTAGATCCATCTTTCGGCAGTCATTTTTTTCAGAATGTGACCAGTATGAGAATTGGTTATTTTACCATTGATCATAAGAAAAAGAAGGATGTATTAGATATGAAGTGGCTTCGAGATCAGCACGTAAACTCCGTCACAAAATACACAAAGTGGATTCGTTTAAATGATCCAGTGACTGTCACAATAGATGGACAAACTGGAGAAGGTGTTATTATAAAACCGCTGAACCCGACCAAAGAATTAATGGATGAGGCAGAATCCACTGGTATTTAATAATTAAACGACACCCTGATCCATCATGGCATCAGCCACTTTAATGAATCCGGCTATATTTGCTCCTTTTACGTAATCTGTATAATCACCATTCTTACCATGGGAAACACATGCGGTATGAATACTTTGCATGATGCCGTGTAGTTTCTGATCCACTTCTTCGCTGCTCCAAGAAATTCGCATTGCATTTTGACTCATTTCCAGACCGGAAACAGCCACCCCGCCTGCATTGGCAGCTTTGCCGGGACCAAACAAAATTTTATGCTCTTGAAAAACTTCAACCGCCTCTGGAAGTGTCGGCATATTCGCCCCCTCAGCAACAGCTGTACATCCATTTTTCACTAACGTCTTGGCTTCGTCTCCGCTAATTTCATTTTGTGTGGCACATGGAAGCGCCACATCACAAGGAACATTCCACGGTCGTTGACCCTCTATAAAAGTGGCCCCAAATGCATCAGCATATGCTTTGATTCGGCCCCGTTTCACATTTTTCAGTTCCATCACAAAAGCTAATTTTTCTGCATCAATACCATCTGGATCGTGAATGAAACCGCTTGAATCTGAAAGAGTCACAACTTTTCCGCCCAAATCATTCAATTTTTCTGCCGCGAATTGGGCCACATTTCCGGAACCGGAAATAGAAACGGTTTTACCCTCAAAAGATTCACCTTTTGTATTGAGCATTTCATTCGCAAAATACACACATCCGTATCCCGTGGCTTCCGGTCGAATCAAACTTCCGCCCCAGTTCAATCCTTTCCCGGTTAATACGCCTGTGAACTCATTCCGAATACGTTTGTATTGGCCAAAGAGGTAACCGATTTCACGACCACCAACACCAATATCACCTGCAGGTACATCCGTGTTGGGACCAATATGACGGCATAATTCTGTCATGAATGATTGGCAAAAGCTCATGACTTCATTATCGGATTTTCCTTTTGGATCAAAATCAGAACCGCCTTTACCGCCACCCATGGGCAGGGTGGTTAAACTATTTTTGAATATTTGTTCAAACCCAAGGAATTTTAAAATGCCCAAGTTGACCGATGGATGAAACCGGAGGCCACCTTTATACGGGCCAATCGCCGAATTAAATTCCACACGGAATCCACGATTGACTTCAACATCACCCCGGTCATTTCGCCATGGAACACGGAAAATAAAGACACGTTCCGGTTCCGTGATTCTTTCTAAAATATTTCCGTGGAGATAATCGGGATGATCCTGTAAAAAACCCCACAGAGAATCAACCACCTCATGAACCGCCTGGTGAAATTCTTTTTCACCATAATTCTTCGCTTCAATAAAACTCATAAAATCTTCAATTGAATGATACATTATTTCTCCTTTAATAAATCGATTGTCAACAATTACGTTTTTATTGTTATAAAGGCAACAGAATTTAAAAGTGAAATAGGGGAAACCACACACAAATAGTTTGAAGAAAAATATTTTATTCCTGTAAGTTCGGCGGCTTTTTTAAAGGCAAAATGGCGGCGTAGCTCAGCTGGTTAGAGCACCGGAATCATAATCCGGGTGTCCGGGGTTCGAGTCCCTGCGCCGCTAC
>CAJWPW010000004.1 GCA_913045415.1 uncultured Fidelibacterota bacterium
TTAGATGCTACTGGTGCAATGACAATGAATTCATCTGCTGGTACAATTAGTATTGCTGATGATAACGTTGACCAGAATGTTAATCTTGCTACAGGTGGTACCAGAACGTTGGCTATTGGAATTAACGATGGAACTGATGTAACAACTATAACATCTAGAGGTAATCAAACTCACACTGGGACCATTACGGTTGGTGTTAATGGTACAGGTCATGATGTAAAATTCTTTGGTGATGCAGCTGGAGCTTATATTGAGTGGGATGAAACTGATAATGAACTAAGAACTGCGGGTGCGGCAGTTGTTGATATTGTAAAAGACAAACTTCTTATTGGAGGAACAGCTGTTACAACTACAGCAGCTGAACTAAACCTATTAGATAATGTTTCGGGATTAGTCCAAGCTGACCTTACAAAATTGGCAGCGGTAGATGCCACAGCAGCAGAAATAAATATCCTAGACGCTTCTGCTGCAACTGCAGCTGCATCTGATGTTGCTAGTAGTTCTGGCGCACTTACATCTAACAACTATTCAATTAGTCATACATTAACACTTGCGGCTACTCTTGCCGATGATGCTGTACATGCTGATGTTACTATTACATCTGATAAAGTACTTGCGACTTCTGTAATCATAGCTAACGCTAGCATTGGGGCTGAAGTGGACATTCATACAGTGGTTGCTGGATCATTTAAAGTAAGTATAAAAAATGTTTCTGGTAGTACTTTAGGTGATGACTCAACGATAATTATCAATTACAGAGTAATCTAAGGAAAAAAATGGGTCATACATTTTTTATGCTATTTATATTTAGCCTTCTGTTTAGCCAGGAGTACAAGATCCAATTTGCTCATATTCCAACAGGGCAAGGGATGGGGCAGAATGATTCAATAGGTGTGATGAATAGTATTGGCGGTGTTCTTTTACGAGATGTTAGTTCAGATTCTTTTACTGTCGGGACTGGGTTCTTAAAAACCACCCAGAGCATTTTTTCAGAACCTCCGGTTATTTCCAATTTTACTTTTCCTGATATTATAGTGAAGTCTGCTTCTTCAACTACTATTTTGGCTACTCTGTACGATTTGAATGGTATCAACAATGTAGATTTATATCTTCAAATGGGTGGAAGTACAGAAGATACAATTTTACACATGTCTAATAGTGAAGATAGAGATTATGAGGTACTGATCGATCATTCTTTAATTGGAGTGCAGAATTTTCGTGCACGAATAGTTGGTACAGACAATATGGGATATGTTGCCTCATCAGAATATAAAACAGCAGAGATCCAATTCAGCAATGGTGAATTATCCATGGATAATGATAACAGCCAGTATCCTGATGGTATCCCAGCTGGACGCTGGAGATTAATGTCATGGCCCGGACAACCGGCTAATACCAGTCTGGCACATTCTGAGTTAAAAGATGGCCATGTTTTTTATTCTTGGGATATTGAGAAAAATAAATATATCATAGCCGATATAATTGAGCTTGGTCGTTCCTATTGGTTTAGGCATAAATATGAAGATCCTTTAGTCTTTTCGGAGGATTCTAGTGCAGCAGTGCCTTTGGAGAATTATACCATCAAACTTGAACAAGGCTGGAATATGGTGGGTAACCCATTCTCATTCCCAGTTCAATATGTAAAAGATAGTAATATAGATGATCCAATCACATATGGGAATTCTGATAAAGATGGTTGGAGTGGCCCACAAACTGAATTACAACCTTGGAATGGTTATGCGGTCTATGCTTCAGCAGAATCGGACTTGGTTCTAATTCCGTTTCAGGAACAAGACTCTTCTGCGCAAAGGGTTGCCAATATTGATGGTTGGTATCTGAATTTAAAAGCAGAAAGTCCAAACTTTTTTCATCATGCTGCACAAATCGGTCGCCACGAGAATGCTTCTAATGGACAAGATCTCTATGATACTCCTCAGTTACCGGACATTAATGAAACTATCTCCTTGCTCATGGATCTTAACGGGAATTCATCGTTTCGCTATACTAAAGATATTCGTGATTTAGACGAGTTTAATGGTGTTTGGAACCTGCGCTTAGATGGGAATAGTGACGAAAGATCAATGGTACTTTCAGGCGTATTAAAGGGTTCTATCCCAGAAGGTCTTCGTATAGCTATTGTTGATATTCAGGAACGTAAAGTATCGCATGAGATTTTAAACCAGGGGTTAGTAATTAAAAAGGATCCAAATCTTGCCTATGATCTAAAGCTTGTGGCTGGTGATATAGATTATGTGGCTACAATGACTGAAGAAATATTAAATAATATTCCTTCAGTATATTCTTTAAGTCAGAACTATCCCAATCCATTTAATCCGATCACTAAGATGAATTATGCACTTCCTAAACGATCAAGAGTAATTATTTCCGTCTACAATGTGTTGGGTCAAGAAGTAACAACTCTTTTAAATAAAGAACAAGATTATGGATACCACACAGTCACTTGGAACGGAACTGATCGAATTGGTAAACAGGTGGCTTCAGGGGTTTATTTTGCAAGATTGACAACTAAGAATTTTAGCCAGACCAAAAAAATGTTAATGTTGAAATAACGTTTCCCCGATTAAATACTATAAGACTCTAATATAAATGGCCTGTTGACTTATTCTGACAAGGATATGGTATTCCCTTCTGGATCAGTTTTGATGAGCCAGATGTCACTATGATTTTCATCTCCGTTACCTAAGATATCAATGCTACCGGTTAGGGCGAACCCTCCATCAAATGTCTGTAAAACTGAAAATCCATAATTGTGGGTTATGCCTCCAAAGGTTTTATCCCAGTCGACACTACCATTGCCATCAATTTTAATTAACCGGATATCATAAGCACTATTTTCATGAACATAAGAATGGCAAATCAAAATATGGCCACCATCATTAGTTTCCCGCAGAGCATTGCCACCTTCACCATTACTGCCACCGAATGCGTTATCCCATATTTTGTTACCAGTTGAATCTATTTTAATCAAGACCAGAGCTGTATTCCCATATCCAAACGATTCCGTAACGCCCCTTATAATGTAACCGTCATCAGGTGTTTTAAGTATGGATTTTCCATAGTCACTACTATTATCACCAAAAGTCTTGGCCCACGTTGTTTCTCCCTGTGAATCTGTCTTGATTAACCAGATATCAGAACTACCATTTCCGAAAGATTCTGTACTTCCTAGAAGAATGAACCCACCATCTTCAAGTATCAGAACATCAGCTCCAAACTCCAAACCTGCCCCACCAAATGTTTTTGTCCAAAGTGAATCTCCCTGAGAATTTGTTCTAATTAACCATATATCCTGATCTCCATCACCTGAAAAGTCACTATTCCCTATAATAATATAACCGCCATCTGTCATTTGTTGTATCGACCCGCCTTGATCTGTATTAGAACCACCAAAGTAGGTATCCCATTCCATTAAACCTGTAGGATCTGTCTTAATCAGCCAAATATCACTGCCACCAAAACCGTAGGATTCTGTTGTACCGGAAATAATATATCCACCATCTGATGTTTGTAAGATATGCCGAGCATCATCAATTTCGCTGCCACCATAATTATGATTCCATTGTTCAGTGCCTTTACGATCTATCTTGATTAGCGAGATATTATCTCCAGTACTGCCTAAGATGACATAGCTACTGTCTGCTGTCTGTAAAATAGAATATCCTGCGTCATCTACATAATCCAATCCAAAAGTAGCATTAAAAACTAAAAAGTTATATACTGATAAAATTATTGTTTCACTATCTGCGGTATTGCCAGATTTATCATAAGAACGGACAAATAATGTGTGCTCGCCATTCTCATAATTATTTGTTATCCATGTAAGAGTGTAGGGAGCAGTGCTGTCGGCAATCCCAGTTGAATCACTATTGATCCAGAGTTCAACTTTTACTACTTCATCATTATCAATTGATTCACAGGCAACAACGACTGTGTCCTTCACCGTTGAAATATTATTTGGAGATGTAATTGAGACGCTAGGAGGATTTATATCTATACTTTCATCATCTTTTTTCTCTTCACAGGACCAAAAGATCAATAACGCAATTGATAGTATTAAAATTGATGTTTTCATATTATTCAAAAAAGTTAAATGCCATATAGCATAGTGTTATTATAATTTTATTTATAATCTAATATATGGGGTTGCCAGGGTATCTATCAAAACATAGCAATAATATTTCAGTTTTCATAATTATCAATCGGCGGGCATGTACACATTAAGTTTCTATCCCCATATGCATTATCAATTCTGCCAACTGTTGGCCAATATTTATGTTCTTTAAGCCACGGTGCCGGGTAAGCTGCTATTTGCCGAGAATAGGAATGCTTCCATTCATCAACAGTAACGACAGAAGCAGTATGCGGCGCATTTTTTAACGGATTATCATTAGCATCCATTGTACCATCAATGACGTTTTGGATTTCTTGTCGAATAGAAATCATGGCATTACAGAAACGATCCATTTCTCTTTTTGACTCACTTTCTGTGGGTTCAATCATGAGGGTTCCAGGAACCGGGAATGACATAGTCGGCGCATGGAAGCCATAGTCCATGAGTCGTTTGGCAACATCCTCATCAGATATTCCAGATTGGTTTTTCAACTGTCTTAAATCAATAATGAATTCGTGGGCATTATATCCACCAATTCCCCTATAAAGAATTAGGAAATGATTCTCTAATTTTTTTGCCATGTAATTGGCATTCAGTATAGCGACTTGAGTTGCTTTTCTAAGGCCATCGCCACCCATCATCGCTATATAAGCCCAGGGAATGAGTAATATGCTACTACTTCCAAAGGGAGCAGAAGACACAGCATGAATAGCCTTTTCTCCACCTGTTTTAATTTGTGAATGTCCGGGTAGAAAGGCCGCCAAATGATCTTTACAAACGATGGGGCCCATCCCGGGACCACCGCCACCATGGGGAATGCAAAAAGTTTTATGGAGATTGATATGCATTACATCCCCTCCAAATACTCCCGGTTTACATAATCCCAGCATGGCATTGAGATTGGCGCCATCTAAATAGACTTGACCACCATAGTCATGAACGATCTGGCAAATCTCTTTGATAGAGTGCTCAAAAACACCATGAGTGGAAGGATAAGTGACCATGATTGCTGCCAGATTTTCAGAATGGATTTTGGCTTTTTCTGCTAAATCATCTTTAGAGATATTTCCATGTTTATCACATTCAACAATTACAACTTTCAATCCTGCAATGACAGCCGATGCCGGGTTGGTTCCATGTGCGGATGCTGGAATTAAACATATATTCCGATGATCATTGCCATTCTCTTTATGGAATGCACGTATGACCATAAGACCGGTATATTCACCTTGAGCACCAGAATTGGGTTGCATGGAAATTTCATCGAAACCAGTTGTTTCAATAAGCCAATTTCCTAATTCACCAATTAATTTATGGTAGCCTTCCGTCTGATTATTAGGAGCAAATGGATGGATATTGCTGAATTCATTCCAGGTGATTGCTTCCATTTCCGTAGTTGCATTGAGTTTCATGGTGCAGGACCCTAAAGGAATCATGCTCGTATTCAGAGATAAATCTTTTGTCTCTAATCGATGGAGATAGCGGAGCATTTCTGTCTCCGAATGGTAGGCATGAAACACAAGATGTTCTAAATAGGGAGATTCTCTGTCTAAATCAGATGGAATGGTATTTCCTGTTTCCTCAATTTTTTGTGCTTTAAAAACAGAAAGCAATTCATCAAGATGGTCTTCTGTGGTTGTTTCATCTAAAGAAATCCCAACAGTTCCATCTCCATGATCTCGAAGATTTAGTTCAAGGTTTTTGGCTTTATCATTCCAACCATCTGCCTTGAATCGAATTGTATCAAAGAAATATTCATGGACAACTTCATATCCTGCTTTTTCTAGTGATATCGCTAATTTTGCTGATAAATAGTTTACTTGTTGTGCAATCTTTTTCAATCTTTCGGGGCCATGATAAACCGCATACATCCCAGACATGATTGCCAACAAAACCTGTGCGGTACAGATGTTAGAAGTTGCTTTCTCCCGGCGTATATGTTGTTCCCTGGTTTGAAGTGCCATTCGAAATGCTGGGTTTCCTTGAGCATCTTGTGAAACACCAATAATACGTCCAGGGATTTTTCGTTTGAATTCTGCTGTTGTGGAAAAAAATGCTGCATGGGGTCCGCCGTAGCCCATGGGTACGCCAAACCGTTGTGCATTTCCTACTGCTACATCGGCACCCATTTCTCCTGGTGATTTGAGAAGCGTCAGCGCCAAAAGATCCGTAGCCACGCATACGTAAGATTGATTTTCATGAGCGGAATCACACAGATCAGAATAGTCTTGAATAAAGCCTTCCGTATCTGGATATTGAATCAGGACACCAAAGACAGACTCATTAAATTCGAACTGATTGTGATCTGATATTTTTAATTCAATACCTAATGGTTCAGATCGAGTTTTTAAAATATCAATAGTTTGTGGATGGGATTTAGATGACACCAAAAAAGTCTTCTTATTTGGATCTCGGGTAGCGTTAAAAAACATGAGCATAGCTTCTGCTGCTGCGGTACCTTCATCAAGCAAGGATGAATTTGCTAACGGAAGCCCGGTGAGATCAGAAACCATAGTTTGGAAATTTAACAATGCTTCCAAGCGTCCTTGACTAATCTCCGCTTGATAAGGCGTATATGAAGTGTACCAGCCGGGGTTCTCTAATATATTTCGTTTAATGACGGCAGGAACGATTGTCCCATAATATCCCATCCCTATGTAAGACCGAAATACAGAATTCATTCTAGCAAATTCTTGTAATCGATTAATGGTTTCTGGCTCGGATTTTTTAGGTAGAAAATTTGAAGATCTTTTGGTAAGAATATTTTCAGGAACCACAGTTGTAGAAAGCTCGTCTAAAGATGTGAGCCCCAGTTCAGAAAGCATTGTCTGGATATGGGCATCACTGGAGCCAAGGTGTCGTTTAACAAAAGAATTGAACATAGATCAAATGGGAAAAATATGGTTAAAATAATGGAGTAAGATTAAAGAAATTCCATCTTTTAGCCTATTTAGATTTTCATCAGTGTCCCTTGTTTTTATGGGTTATTATTAGGTAATCTACGATTATGAGAAAAACCAGAGAGTTCCAAGTTAAAAAAGAAGTTTTGATTAAGATAGGAGAACGGGTTTTTATTGATGACGTTGAATGGAAAGCGGCTGAAGTAATTGATGATATAGTGACTCTTTACCGAGAGGGTATTGGGGGTGAAAGTCACACCATTCAAAAGACAGTCAAGGAAGTTAAAACTCTTGTTTCTGAAAAGACTTGAGATAGAAAACCAATCCATCATTAAACCATTCATATTGATAGATTAAATTGGTAAATTTTTTAGCTAAATATGAATAAAATAATTCAAACAAGAACCACAATGATTATTCTTGTGGGGGTGAAATCGAGGTTGACGCAGGAAACTGGGACCTAAAAACAATTTTTACAATGCACCGTACGGTGCATTTTTTTTACATTGAGGTAATTATGTCTATGGAAAAACTAATCGAATTACAAGGAATTGATACAAAATTAAGAGATCTGAATGATTTATTAGGTGATTTACCATTTAAGGTCAATGAACTAAATCAGCAGGAAGAATTTATTAAAAATTCACTAATAGAAAAGAAAGATAGATTGAAAGAACTTGCTGTCGAATCTCATAAGGGGGAGGTTCGCATTGCTGAAATCAATGACAAGCTTAGTAAATTAAAAGACCAACTCTTCCTAGTTACAAACAATAAACAATATGATGCATTGATGCATGAAATGGATCATATGAAAAAAGAACGGTCCACTATCGAAACAGAAACGTTATCTTTTTTAGAAGAAAGTGAAACCTTAACGGAATCTGTTGAAACAATGGAATCAGAATTAGGATCTTTATCGAATGAAATAACTGTTCGTCGTGAAAAACTAGAATCAGTTATTTCAGATTCTGCTGAAGAAAAATTACTTTTAGAACAAAAGCGCTCAAATAAAGTGGAAAGTCTTGATCTTAATACTGTGTCAATTTACAATCGTGTATTTCAAGCGCGAGATGGATTGGCCGTTGTGAATCTTTCCGGGAACGGTTGTGGAGGGTGTGGTGCACATGTCCCTTTGCAAAAAGTGACAGAAGTTCGTGCCAATTCTGCTATTCATAGATGTGATGTTTGTGGAAGATTTCTTTATAGTGAAAATAATTCTTTAAATTAGATGATTATTTAAAAATTGAGTCGGTCGGATGGTTACTCTTGGCCCGCGTGAGCGGTCTAAGAGAGGAAAGTCCGGGCACCGCAGAACAGGATGCCCCCTAATGAGGGGAGGTTCGCATTCGCGAATCATGGAAAGTGCAGCAGAAAGTAAACCGCCCCGTTATTTGCGGGGTAAGGGTGAAAGGGTGGTGTAAGAGACCACCAGGTCGTGAATAAATTCAGGATGCTTGTAAACCCCATCCGGTGCAAGATCGAATAGTCTTCAAGATGTTGTTCGCATCGTTAAAGAAGCGGGTAGGTTGCTCGACCATGATGGTAACATTATGGCTAGATGAATGACCATCCCTTTGGTTTTGAATCTTAAGGCTAAAGGACAGAACTCGGCTTATAGACCGACTCAATTTTTCTATATATTATGCGTTGGATATTCCCAAATCTTCAATCTGATCAAGTCAGAACAACCATGGAACATTACAAAGTTCCAGAATCAATTGCGAAAGTGATGGTCTCTCGAAAATTGACTGATTTGGATCAAACTAAAGAATTTTTCTCACCGAGTATTTCCCAACTTCATAATCCCTTTTTAATGAAGGGGATGGAAAAAGCAGTGAACCGGATCATCAGAAATATAGAATCTGAAACACCCATTTTTATTTTTGGAGATTATGATGTGGATGGTACCACAGGTGCATCAATTCTTTATACAGGGCTCTCCAATTTGGGTGCAAAGGTGAAAACCTATATTCCGAATCGTGAAAAGGAAGGCTATGGCGTTTCAGAAATGGGAATTGATAAAGCAGGAAAATTTAGTGCAGACCTGTTTATCACCTGCGATTGTGGTATTAATGCCATCAACCGTGTTAATTATGCAAATGAGAAAGGTATTGATGTGATTATCACTGATCACCATATTCCTGGAGAAATACTTCCAAATGCGTATTCCATTTTAAATCCCAAACAAGTGGATTGCGATTATCCATTTAAGGGATTATGTGGCGGCGGCGTTGCATTAAAACTTTTATCAGGACTAGTGAAAAAGATGGGGTTTTCATTTGATTTGATAACCGACCTCATGGATTTGGCAGCATTAGGGACATCAGCTGATCTTGTTCCCATGAAAGACGAAAATCGGGTGTTTGTTCATATTGGACTAAAAACCTTGAGAACAACGAGGCGACCCGGACTTCGCTCATTATTGAAAGTAGCAAAAGTGGATTTAGATAGGGATTTATCTGTCACACAAATTGTGTTTCATGTAGCACCAAGAATAAATGCAGCAGGTCGATTGGGAGATGCAAATAGATCTGTAGAATTATTAACCACAACGGATACTGGCATAGCTAATCAACTGGCTCAAGAATTAGATCAGGAGAATTTATCAAGAAGAGTAATCCAGCAAGGTGTTGTGGACGATGCGTTATTTTTAGTGAATTCAGAAGTGGATTTGGAAAAAGATAAAGCCATTGTGTTAGGATCTAGAGGGTGGCATCAAGGGGTGGTTGGTATTGCTGCATCCAAGATAAAAGAAGAATTCAACCGACCATCCATTATCATTTCTTTTGATGAAGAAGGAAATGGAAAAGGCTCTGCTCGAAGTATAAAAGGGTTGGATCTTTACAATGCTTTAACAGCAGCTAGTGAGCATTTAGAGAATTACGGCGGCCATGCCATGGCGGCAGGGTTGGCAATTCATGAATCAAAGCTAAATGATTTTCGGAAAGCTTTTTTATCTTATGCTGATTCAGTATTAAATGTTAATGACCTTGAGCCTCAATTATATTTGGATGCGGAAATTAGATTATTTGATTTGAATCGCCGGTTTATGGAGTTCATAAAAAAACTGGGTCCCTATGGACCAGGAAACATGCGTCCAAAATTTTTTGTTACAAACGCAAATGTGATTGGAAACCCAAAGGTGATCGGAAATGGGGATCATATTAGATTCCAAGTGAAACAGAAACATTCCATCATTGATGTGGTGGGATTCGGACTAGCTCATCATTATCAGGATCTGATTTTGGGAGTTCCTGTAGATATCGCATGCATTGTAGAGACAAATGTATGGAGAGGAAAAGAATCAATTCAACTAAATGCCAGAGATATTCGATTGTCTTCAACTGAATAACTCTTGTTGTAAATTCAAACTTAACCCCTTTAAAATAGAACACCTTTTCAATGGATAAATTGTTTTTTACTGACGAACATATCATGATCCGTGATATGGTTCGTGAATTCGCTGATACCGAAATCACGCCGGTTGCCCGGGACCTGGATGAGCAAGGGGAATTTCCCACGGCTCTCGTGAATAAAATGGGTGAATTGGGTCTCATGGGCATCTTGATTCCGGAAGAATACGGTGGCTCAGGGTTGGATATGGTTGCCTTTGCCACAGCTATTATTGAATTGGCACGGGCCGATGCATCAGTGGCTATTACTATGGCAGCACATACATCATTGGGTTCACTCCCCATCCTGATGTTTGGATCGGATGAGCAGAAAAATACCTATCTTCCCAAACTGGCAACTGGCGAAATGTTGGGCGCATTTGGTCTCACAGAGCCAGATGCGGGTAGTGATGCAGGTGCCACAAAAACAAAAGCAGTTCGAGATGGCAATGAATATGTGGTAAATGGCGGAAAGATTTTTATTACAAATGCTGGAAAAGCAGGTGTGTTATCTTTCACATCTCAAGTGATTGAGAATGGAAAAAATCTGGGTATTGCTGCATTTTCAATTTCCACAAATACACCGGGTTTGGAAATTGGTCCTAAAGAAAAAAAAATGGGATGGCGTGCTAGTGACACACGGCAGCTATTTTTCAAAGATATGCGGATTCAAGCGTCAACCATGCTAGGAACCCCCACAAATGGTTTTAAAACATTTTTGAAAACATTGACATCTGGTCGAGTCTCCATCGGTGCATTATCTATAGGGACTGCTTTAGGTGCATATGAGCGTGCATTAGCCTATTCCACTGAACGAATTGCATTTGGAAAACCAATCAATAATTTTCAATCTGTTGGATTCAAATTGGCAGATATGGCAACCAAGATAGAAGCATCAAAATTGCTGGTTTTCCATGCGGCGTGGATGAAAGATCAAGGATTGGACATTACTAAAGAAGCAGCCATGGCAAAACTTTTTGCCAGTGAAACAGCCATGGAAGTGACCACTGAAGCTATCCAAATTCATGGAGGATACGGCTATGTGAAGGAGTATGATGTGGAACGCTTTTTCAGAGATGCTAAGATACTAGAGATTGGTGAGGGGACCAGCGAGATACAGCGGCTTATCATTTCAAGAGAAATCCTAAAAGAAATTCAGATTTAATGACTGAAAAACAAAAACCCAATCCGCTTGTCCTGTATTTTTTATTTGATAAATATTGGAGACAATACCTGATCATTTTCGGTATGATAATGCTGATCTCTGTACTTTTCCCCCATGGGAAAGCGTTAAAATATTCCTATCAAGTCAATGACATCACTAGGGAACCCATTATTGCCCCCTTTACTTTTTCCATTTTAAAAACTGAAGGACGGCTACAGAGTGATTTGGATGAACAGAAAAAGTCCGTACCTTATATTTTTAACCGAAATGATGAAATTGTAGCAAAACAGATAGATGCTTTGGGTGAATTCTTTGCTATGACAAACGAGTTACGGCATGCCATTTGGCGACTTGAAGAATCTAAGAGATTAGTCTATGAACGTCGTTATAACAAGCAATATGAAAAAGCACACTCCGAATTTGTGTCTGACAGTGCTAATCTATCCATTCTGACAAATGAATTCCACCGGATCTATTCATTCACTGTAGAAAAGCCCGAATGGATTACCTATGTGACAGCGGACCAAGATCCGAAAAATATGAAGGATTTGGATCGGAATAGAGATCATGTGATTCAAATTTGCAAAAATAGATGGACAGAGGGTATTTACGATATTGTACTCAGTGATATTGCTAGTCACCAAGTTCTGATCAATCAAAGCGATGTTCCGGATCTAGCAACACCAGAGAGTTTTAATGATCTTCAGTCTGCATGGACAAAAGCAAGAAAAGAATTGCTTTCCATTTTTTCTGAAGGTGATATGTTCCGTGATCTGGGGTATGATCTCATTGTTGAGTTTATGCAACCAAATCTGTTATTTGATCAACAACTCACCGAGCGCCATCAAGTTGAGAGTTTAAATAAAGTTCCTCGTAGTCAAGGTGTGGTGTTAGAAAATGAATTGATTGTGGATGCCAATATTCGGATTACTGATGATGTTCTCCAAAAATTGAACTCATTATCTGTGGCAATCACAAAACAGGAAATCAATTCCGGCTGGGCGAAAATTGCCTTGAGCTTTCTTGGGAGAATCATGATGCTCTCGGTGGTGGTCTCCCTGTTCTTTGCATTTTTAGTGGTGTATCGTATTACCATTTTCCAAGATTGGAAATTGGTCTTATTGATCTCAATCGTTTTTTTACTGCAATTGGGTTTGGCTCATATATTTGTGATTAGGTTGGAATGGTCGGAATATTTAATTCCGGTAACTGTTGGTGCCATGACCCTTACCATTTTATTTGATGCACGAATCGGATTTATGGCCACAACTTCTATGGCAATTCTTATGGGGCTCATGATGGGACAAAACATTGATCTTGTCATTGTCTCACTTTTCACAGCAACAATTGCCGTTTATAATATTAGGCAATTGAGAAAAAGGAGCCAATTATTCACCACAATGTTTGCTCTCATTGCTGCTAGTATTTTTGTCATTATTGGGTTGGGGCTTTTTAAAGAACATTCTTGGATTACTATGTTAAGTGATATTCAATTATTAACCATCAACAGTATTCTAGCACCAATTGTGACTTATGGATTGATTGGCCTATTTGAGATCTTGTTTGAAGTAACCACCAATTTAACTTTGATAGAATTATTAGATTTTGATCATCCACTATTAAAACGAGCTCAACAGGAAACAAATGGAACCTTTAATCATAGCATCGTGGTTGGCAATCTTGCAGAATCATGTGCGAATGCAATTGGAGCACATTCATTGCTGTGTCGTGTGGGTGCTTATTATCATGATATTGGAAAAATGGCGAAGTCAGAATATTTTATTGAAAACCAATACAGCGGGGAAAATAAACACGATTCACTTACACATACCATGAGTGCACGTATTATCCGAGCACATGTGAAGGAAGGATTAAACCTTGCACAGGAATATGCTCTCCCAAAAGTAGTTTCTAATTTTATTCCCATGCACCATGGAACAACCCGTGTAGAATATTTTTATCGAATGGCTTTGAAAGAAGCTGAAGAGTCAGGTGCCAAAGTAGATGAAAGCGCCTTCCGCTATCCTGGTCCAAAACCAAACACAAAAGAGACAGGCATCCTCATGATCTGTGAAGCAGTAGAAGCAGCCGTTCGATCTATCAAGAAACCGGATATTTTCAAGATCGAAGCTATGATCGATAAGATTATTGAGGGACGTATTAGTGACGGTCAATTAAATGAATGTCCCCTTACATTAGATGAATTGAATAAGATTAAGGGAACTGTGGATGGTACCACGGGAATGTTACCTGTACTACGGGGAATTTATCATATTCGGGTGGAATATCCCGATGATCCCAAAAGCACTGCTTCTGCATGATCATTGTTTCCGTGGATTGTGATCCAACGCTGGAATGCCCTAATAAAAAATTAGTTATAAATTTAGCCAAATCGGTCTTAAATAAATATGAAACCCCTGATGGAAATATCTCCTTTATTTTTGGATCTGATGAATTGTTGTCCAATCTGAAGAAAGAATTTTTCCAAAGAGATCATTGGACAGATGTGATCGCTTTTCGTTTAAATGAATATGATGAAAAAGATGTAGAAGGTGAAATTTATATTAGCCTTCTACGAGCAAATGAGAATGCTATATCTTTTGGGGAACCCTATGAAAAAGAAGTAGCAAGGCTCATCATTCACGGATGCCTACATTTGCTTGGGTTTAATGACGAATCAGAAAAAGAAAAAATAGAAATGACAAAAATAGAAAATAATTTATTAAGCCAATTAAACTGGTATAAACTTTTTGGGACTTAAATGAATAAACCTGATGCTGCAGACAAGTTTATTAAACTTTTGGAGATCGTTGAAAAACTTCGTGGGCCAGATGGGTGTCCTTGGGACAAGGAACAAACGCACGCATCATTGCTCCCCTATTTTATTGAAGAAGCGTATGAAGTAATGGAAAGCGTGGACAAGGGAGACTTTGAAACATTCCAGGAAGAATTGGGTGATATATTGCTTCATGTAGCGTTACAGTCACAAATTGCATCAGAAGATTCAAAATTCAATATTTCTGATTCATTGGACACAGTGAATGAAAAACTGGTCCGGCGCCACCCGCACGTTTTTGGGGATAAAAAAGCCGATGCTGCCTTTGAAGCCAAACAAAATTGGGAAGCGACAAAACATGTAGAGAAAAATAGAAAATCCCGATTAGATGGTGTTCCCTTGGCGTTACCAGCGCTTACGCGGGCCCAACGGCTCCAACAAAAAGCGGCCTATGCTGGATTTGATTGGGACAATGTGGATGATGTTTGGGCAAAACTTCATGAGGAAATAGATGAATTGAAATCAGCTCACAAAACCGGAGATATGGAAAATTTTAAAGAAGAGATTGGTGATGTTCTTTTTTCGGTAGTGAATCTTTCGCGGTTTTTTGATATCCCGGCTGAAGATATGCTCCGGGCAACGAATCGAAAATTCACGACACGATTCCAAAAAATAGAAGAAGAATTAAAGGCAAAAGGGAAAAAGCTCGAAGATTCCACTTTAGAAGAAATGGAAGAGATATGGGAACGGGCGAAAGGGAAAGTGTAACTCGTAAATAATTATGTTTTACATATTTAAGGGATCCCAATTCTTTGTTTCAATTCTGTCTGTATAACTGGGCAAACCATCTCATGTTGACATGCTACTTATCAAAATTTTTGTGCATAGCCAGAATCTCTGTGTTTACAGAAATAAATTCCCAGTTAAATACTTCAAACCTGTGTCAACGGCAATTGTAACTACGGTTTTACCTTTTCCCAGTTCTTCAGCTAATTGAATGGCGCCTACCACATTCAACCCACTGGATGTGCCTCCAAAGATTCCTTCTTCACTGGCTAATAGTTTTGCCATTTCTCTCGCTTCAGATTCATCTATTCCTCTGGCTTCATGGTAATTATTCTTATCTAATAAAGGGAGTTCAAACCCTAACCCAATACCTTCCACATTGTGATCTCCATCGGATTGGTTTTTAGAGTAATAAGGTGCGGAAGCAGGTTCTAAAGCCACGATCTTTGTGTCTTTGTCGGAATCCAATAAAATATTGGATACACCCATGAATGCCCCGGCCGTACCTACGGAACAGGTGAATGCATCAATGGAACCGTCTATTTGTCCCAGGATTTCTTGCCCCATTTTCTCGAAGCCTTTTATGATGTCAGCATTATTTAATTGGTCCGAAAAAAAATAATCATCTTTCGTGGCCAATTTTTTGGCGCGATCGATCATTTGATTAATGAGATTTGAATTGATCTTGCCCGATTGACTGTGAATTACTTCCAGTTTAGCGCCAAAGGCTCGCATAGTATCCAACTTTTCTTTAGCAAAAGCGTCGGAAGAAATCACATGAAATTTGTATCCTTTCACTGCACAAACAAACGCAAGTCCGGAGCCCGTACTGCCACCGGTATATTCCACCACTGTCATCCCTTGTTTCAAATCTCCCCTGATTTCTGCACCTTCGATAATGGCTAGGGCCATTCGGTCTTTGTATGAACCTGTGGGATTACCGCCTTCTAACTTCACCCACACATCCGCCGCATAATCTGGTACAACCTTATTCAATTTAACGATAGGTGTATTTCCAATAGCTTCAAGAGCATTTAATGCTTTTTTCATACTGATCCTTGGATCGTTACAATCAATTTTCTATCAGACCCACGGTTCCGGTGTTCACAAAGATAAATTCCCTGCCAGGTGCCCAAGTTGAGTCTCCCATCTGTAATAGGTATTGAAACTGACGATCCCAATAGAGATGCTTTCAAATGAGCCGGAATATCATCAGACCCTTCGAAGGTATGCTGGTAATAACTCTGGTTTTCTGGTGCCAGCATATTGAAATGAGATTCGAAATCAGTCCGTACAGTTGGGTCCGCATTTTCGTTAATGGTTAAGGAAGCGGATGTATGTTTTATAAATAAGTGAAGAATCCCTGTTTTGAGATCCTTTAATTCAGGAATATTTTCCAATACATCATGGGTGATGATGTGAAATCCGCGAGACTTGGGAGCAAGAGTAATTGTTTTTTGAATCCACACTATTTTAATTTGCCACGAACTTCACTAAGAAACACAAAGAAATAATTTGGACTTAGCATACCTTAATGTCCTTAGCGGTTTAATGATTTTTCCATCCAGATGCGAGTTTCTTCAGCTGGAGTTATTTGAGTTTCTTCTGTAATTATAAAACCACGATTGAAGGAAAATGCTATCATTTTATCATGTTTTTGCCGTGTCTTTAATATGATTGCGCTAAATCCATTTTCGGTGACCCATTTCTCTTGGAAATTTGCTAGGGAATAAGCAACTCCCATTCGGCGAAATTTTGGTAAAACGCCACCCATCCAACTATAAAAGCTGCCATCCTTAAGTCGGTCATAGCCAATTTTAAATCCAACCGACTGATTGTCTATTTCAGCAATAAGAGCAAGATACTTTCCTGCACACCGTTTTTTATATTCTTCTATTTTGTAGGGAGAGTTGAATTCGGGGATTTTGGATGATAAATCCACGCATTCCTGGAATGATCCTTCGCAAATGTGAATCAAGTTTTTCGTTCTTTTTTTCGAGCTGCAGGGAATAAAATATTATTTAGGATTAGTCGATAACCTGGTGAATTTCGATGTAGCGAAAGATCTGTTGGCGGGTCTCCAACAAAATGTTGATAATCCTCGGGATCATGCCCACCATAAAAAGTGAACGTTCCTTTTCCGAAGTTTCCATGCAGATATTTTACCTGATCTGATGCAGGGTCTTCGCCCATGATCACAATATGATTTTTAATTCTATCTTTATGGAATCCAGTTGTTTGTCCCATGAATCCTTTCACAATGGTCACATGGTTTTGGGTAAGCATGGTGGGCACCGGATCATACTTGGCGGAAAATTCAAATAGTGAAAAGTAATCTGCTTCTGCTCCGCGAGTCACAGGATTATGGCTGGGTGGAATATCAATATCAGAAAATTCATATACCATGGGATCCGGTAAAAGCTTGAATCCAGTAAAAGCTAATGGTAGCGAATAATCCAATTTTGAATGAAGACTGGGATCGATGGGTGTACCATCAAAAACGGAATGTGCCCCATCTACATTTTCCATGG
>CAJWPW010000005.1 GCA_913045415.1 uncultured Fidelibacterota bacterium
TGGCTCACACACAAATCAAGGATGCGCTCCAATGGGCGAAATAATCTTACAGGCAAAAAATATTGATAAATCTTTTTCTAATGGAAAAACCAAACTATCTGTTCTTAAGGATTTCTTCTTGGATGTGGATGTGGGCCAAATTATAACGATTATGGGGCAATCGGGTTCGGGGAAAACAACCGCACTAAATATTCTGGGCACATTGGATCAGGCCGATTCTGGGGAATTAACTATCAATGGGACACATGTTCATGACATGAATGAAGCTGAATTATCAACAATTCGGAACCGTGATATCGGTTTTGTTTTCCAATTTCATCATTTATTACCAGAATTTTCAGCAATAGAAAATATTCTAATGCCAACATGGATAAATGGGGCGGATGACAGAAGAGATCAAGCTCTAGACTTAATTGAAAAAATGGGATTATCAGAAAGAAAAGATCATTTCCCAAGCCAATTATCTGGAGGTGAAAGATCTCGAGTGGCAGTGGCCCGTGCATTAATGAATAAGCCCAAGTTAGTTTTGGCAGATGAACCAACGGGAAACTTGGATGAAAAAAATGCAAATAAACTCATTGACCTTTTAGTTAAAATTAATAAAGATTTTCGTCAGGCGATCGTGCTTACAACGCACAATCCGAAAATCGCACGAATCGGCCACAAGCAATTCTTTTTAGAAAACGGATCCTTATCCGAAAAACCATAACCGAATCATGAAAGAAAATTTTTCAAAGCGCGTCCAATTAATCATTAAACTATCTAAGGAAGAAGCGATTCGTCTGGGGCACAGTTATGTGGGCTCGGAACATCTACTATTGGGTTTATTGAAGGAAAGCTCAGGATTAGGTAAGAAGGTTCTGGATGTGTACGACATTGATCCAAATGAAATGGTGTCTATGATCGAGGATATGATCAAAACTTCCGGCGGCACCATGACCCTTGGGCATTTACCTTTAACCCGTCGTGCGGAACGGATCCTTCGAAATGCATTCAGTGAAGCATCATCTCGCGGTGAAACCATTGCAGATGATGAACATTTACTCTTGGCTATGCTCAGGGAATCTGAAGGTATAGCCTTTGAAATATTGAAATCATTTTCATTGGATTATGATACAGTTGGTGACCTGATTAAAACCACCGAAGATGAACCGGATTTAGATACACCCATGTCATCGAAACCATCTTCCAAAAGCAAAACACCAACAGTGGACCACTTTTCCCGCGACATTACCCAACTTGCCAGAAAAGGAAAATTGGATCCTGTGATCGGGCGAGAAAGTGAAATCGAACGTGTGGCTCAAATACTGACCCGGCGGAAGAAAAATAATCCTGTTTTAATTGGTGAACCCGGCGTTGGAAAAACAGCCATTATCGAAGGATTGGCTCAAATGATCATACGGAAAACAGTTCCTAGGATTCTTCACAATCAACGAATTTTATCTCTAGACCTGGCTGCTATAGTTGCTGGAACGAAATATAGAGGGCAATTTGAAGAACGTCTAAAAAGTATCATGGTGGAATTAGAGATGAGTGAGAATGTGATCATTTTTATTGATGAGATTCATACTCTGGTTGGTGCTGGGGGTGCTTCAGGTTCTTTAGATGCATCTAATATGTTTAAACCGTCCTTGGCTCGGGGAGATATTCATTGCATAGGTGCCACAACAATGGATGAATATCGGAAGTATATTGAAAAAGATGGGGCGTTGGATAGACGATTCCAAAAGATTACTATTAGCCCGCCTTCAATCGAAGAATCCACAGCTATTCTCCATGGGTTGAAAGAAAAGTATGCAGAGCATCATAAGGTGAATTATACCGATAATGCAATTGAAGCTTGCGTCCATTTGTCTGAACGGTATATTTCAGACAAATTCTTGCCGGATAAGGCCATTGATGTAATGGATGAAGCGGGTGCCAAGGCACATATGTACAATCTTGAAGTACCAAAAAGTATTTTAGAAATTGAAGATGATCTTCAGCAAATAAGAGATCAAAAAGAGACAAAGGTCTCAAACCAGTTATTTGAAGAAGCGGCGGTCTTAAGAGATCAGGAAAGGAAATTGCTCCATCGATTGGGTATCGCACAAAAACAGTGGCAGAATGAAGAAGATGATAAATCTGTCCTGATTAATGCTGAACATATTGCAGATGTAGTTTCTCTCATGACAGGCATTCCACTATCAAAGGTAGCAGAATCTGAAAGTCAACGATTGTTACACTTGAATCACGAATTAAGTAATTATATAATAGGGCAGGAAGAAGCAATTGTGAGTTTAACAAAGGCAATTCGCAGATCCAGAACAGGATTAAAAAATCCAAACAGGCCTATAGGTGTTTTTCTCTTTCTCGGACCCACTGGCGTTGGGAAAACAGAATTAGCTAAATCATTAGCGAAATACTTATTCCCCCATAACCAGGCTTTGGTGAAGTTGGATATGTCTGAATTCACTGAACGGTTTTCCATTTCAAGATTAATCGGTGCACCTCCCGGGTATGTTGGATATGAGGAAGGTGGTGAACTCACTGAAAAGGTGCGACGCAATCCTTACTCTGTTGTTTTGTTGGATGAAATTGAAAAAGCTCATCCAGATATATATAATGTATTACTTCAAGTATTTGATGAAGGCATATTAACAGACGGACTTGGGAGAAAGATAGATTTCAAAAATTCTATTGTAATCATGACATCAAATCTGGGAACAAAGGATTTGAAAAATGATGGATTTGGTTTTGGTGGAAGTAAAGCTGAAGAGAAATATCAAAATATGAAAGAGCGAGTTATGGACAATGTTCAGGATCTTTTTTCTCCGGAACTAATGAATCGAATTGATGAATCTATTGTATTTCATTCTCTCTCTGAACAGAATGTGTATGACATAATTGATCTCCAGTTGTTTGACCTGATCCAAAACCTTTCCAAACTGGGACTAAAACTTAAAATGACAAAAACTGCAAAGAAACTCTTGGCGAAGAATGGATATGATGCAAAATATGGTGTTCGACCACTTCGAAGAGAGATTCAAAAGTCATTAGAAGATCCCATTTCAGAAATGATACTTAAACATGCATTTACCAAAGGGACAACCATTACAGTCAAAGCATTGAAAAAAAACCTGTATTTTGATTTTAATTCCAGTAAGAAATCCCAAGAGAAAAGGTCTAAATCATCGTCTGAATAGACTCTAGTCCGCCATATAGGTGGACTAATCAATCCCATCTGTCAAATTGTACCACCATTGTCGGTGGTACATTCCTTGCCTAAATAAACCAGTTTTTTAACACAATTTTTGTTTTTCGATCAAAAGGAGAAAGAATGGGCAAGATTATCGGAATTGACCTAGGAACCACAAACTCGTGTGTTGCCGTCTTAGAAGGTGGGGAACCTACAATAATCACTAATCCAGAAGGCGGCCGGACGACACCGTCTGTTGTAGGATTTACAAAAGACGGTGATCGGCTTATTGGACAGGCCGCAAAACGCCAGGCAGTTACAAATCCTGAAAACACTATTTTTTCTATAAAACGGTTCATGGGCAGGATGCATGATGAAGTTGGGACTGAATTGACTGAAGTTCCGTATAAAGTTGAGAAAAATTCAAATGGTGCATGTGTGGTGAATGCAGGTGATAATGAGTACACTCCACCAGAAATTTCTGCTATGATTTTACAAAAACTTAAACAACAAGCAGAAGAATATCTTGGGACAAAAGTCTCCGATGCGGTTATAACAGTTCCTGCTTATTTTAATGATTCTCAGCGTCAGGCAACGAAGGATGCAGGGAAGATCGCCGGATTGAATGTTCGCCGAATTATTAATGAACCTACCGCAGCATCCCTTGCTTATGGTTTGGACAAAAAGAAAGATGAAAAGATTGCTGTTTTTGATCTGGGTGGTGGAACATTTGACATTTCCATCCTCGAATTAGGAGATGGTGTGTTTGAAGTAAAATCGTCCAATGGAGACGGGCATCTTGGTGGTGATGATTTTGACCAGAAAGTGATTGATTGGATAGCAGATGAATTCAACAAATCAGATGGGATCGATCTTCGAAAAGATGCAATGGCGCTTCAGCGTTTAAAAGAAGCAGCGGAAACGGCAAAAAAAGAATTGTCTTCCTCAAAGCAAACCGATATTAATCTCCCTTTTGTTACGGCTGATGCATCCGGCCCTAAACATTTAAACCTGACACTTTCACGCGCAAAATTTGAAGACTTGGTGAATGACCTTGTTGAGCGAACGATTCAACCTTGTATGCAAGCTATTAAAGATGCTGGTGTATCCAAAAGTGAAATTGATGAAGTAATCCTGGTGGGTGGTTCAACACGGATTCCAAAGATTCAAGAAAAAGTAAAAGAGATCTTTGGTAAAGAGCCGAATAAGAGTGTGAACCCTGATGAAGTTGTTGCTCTGGGCGCTGCAATTCAGGGAGGTGTTCTTTCCGGTGATGTGGATGATATCCTACTATTAGATGTGACACCTCTTTCTCTGGGGATTGAAACATTGGGCGGCGTTTCCACAAAACTCATTGAACGAAACACAACTATTCCCACTAAGAAATCGCAGGTATTCAGTACGGCTGCTGATAATCAAACCACTGTTGAGATTCATGTGCTACAAGGTGAACGAGAAATGGCTCTGGATAATAAGACCATTGGCCGTTTCCATTTGGCGGACATTCCGCCTTCACCTCGCGGCATTCCACAAATTGAAGTTTCCTTCGATATCGATGCCAATGGTATTCTGAATGTAAATGCAAAAGATAAAGCCACAGGTAAAGAGCAAAGTATTCGAATAGAAGCTTCCAGTGGATTATCCGATACCGAGATCGATAAATTGGTGAATGATGCCAAGAAACACGAAAGTGAAGATAAAGAAAAGCGCGAAAAGATTGATTTGGTTAATCAAGCAGAACATTTAATCTATGAAACAGAGAAAAATGTGAAGGAACATGCTGAGAAATTAGATGATCCGGAAAAAGAGAGTTTAACTGAAAAAGTTGAAGAATTGAAAAAAGCCAAAGAAAGTGGTAGTGTAGATAATATTAAATCTGCCATGGAATCTTTAAATGCATTCTGGAGTACCGTAGCATCAAAAATGTATGATTCTGCAAAGCAGGAAGAGGATGCTTCAGGTGGTGAGTCAACGGATGGTACGGATGCAAAAAAGAAAAAAGAGAGTGAGATCGAAGACGCTGATTTTGAAGTTGTCGATTAATCTTTTTTCTTAAGATTGAAAAAAGCTTTCGGCCGGTTGGTTGAGAGCTTTTTTTATATATGGAACTCACTTCCAAAATTAGAGTTCACATTGTAACCTTTCCATGGTGCAAAACAAGAAAAAATACATACTCGGCATCAGTGCCGTCTTAATCCTGTTTTTAATGATACTGCTACGAGCAGCAGTCTGGGGAGAGTTCATTCAAAAAAAGTTTAATGAAAAGATTGCATCAACCGGTTGGTCTATCGATGTTGGATCATCATCCGGTACCCTATTTGGAACAATGCATTTTCAGAATATTTCTTTAAGCCATCAGGAAGGTTCCCAAATCCTGATAAAAAAATCATCCATTAATTTTGGACATATTGCATCCTTCTTCGGAGAAATAACTTTCGATATCTTGAGTATTGAAGGGCTGTCAACTGAATTCGATAAAACTTGGACAAAAATGGATTCATCAAAAGTTGGCAGACAACCCATCAATATTCCATTCTATGTAAAATCATTTTTTGTTTCAGGGCAAATTATGTCAGCCTTCAATGAACAATTCTACAAAATAAATTTGAAAATTGGAGGTGAATTTGAAGGTGGGACTCGCCCAATATTAGTTTGTGATCTATTTCAATTATCCATTGAAGAGAATCCAAATATGCTTGCAAACCTTCGTAGTCTAGTTTTGGGATTTGATGGATCATCTTTTTATCTCAATAAGGTCACGGGTGATATATTGGGGGTTCCGACCCGGGGTGAGATGATCTTTGATGATCAGCGTTCCTTATTGACTGGAAATATGAATGTAAGTGAAATCAAAATTCCTGAAGAACTATTCACCAAATTACCGCTTAAAAATAAATTTTCTACTTTTTCAGGTAATTTTGATTTTGAATCTGATTTGAAATATTTCTCCGGAACTTTGGTTCTTGAAAATGACCTTGGATTGGATATGATGGGAGAATTTTTAATAAGAAGACAAAAACAAGCGTGGGTTTTAAAGAAACTTCAATTAGCGGGAGAAATGTCCCAACTAAACATGAATGGTATTTGGCAAGCGGGTGAAGAAGTAAGTTGTACTCTGAATCTCATGAAATTGGATCTGAGTCGATGGATGACTGATCAGGCCCCAACTCAATTATCAGGATTAGCTATAATTGACGCTGGATTAACAAAATCCGGTTCATTGGATCAAATTGATTTGATACTGGAAATAATCGAATCCAAATTATATGATGATGGTGAAATATCCATTCAGGGGCAAGTATCCTACCAAGACAGTATAATTACAACTGTAGATCCTGTAATGGTTATGGTGGGGGATAGTTATCTTACCATCAACGGGGAAGGCAATTTTAAGGATAATACTATCGATATTATGGCTGAATTGGAACAGGCTGAGATTGAATTAGTGAATCAATTTCTACCAGGTAATTTTATGTCGGGCCGTGCAACAGGTAGTCTCAAGGTTCAAGGTGATTTTTATTCGCCATCCGCCAATGCAGAATTGATTTGTAATGATATAAAATTCGATGATTTTGAATTGAAATCACTTGAATTAAATTCTCAAATGTCTATTTCAGATTCTTTGACATCCGGATTTGTTGATATGAAAGCAGGTGCGGGATCATGGAGAGATAGATTCTTTGAAAATGGGACAGCCTATGCGACTCTTCGAAATGGTGAAGTAGATGTTGAAAATTGCCATTTTACATCAGGGGAAGATTATTTCCAAGCGTCCGGCAAATATGATGGAATTAAACTGTATTCAATCAACCGATTACAAGCGGTGTATCACAACCATTTTCTTGTGAATGCCCGTCCTGTTACTTTTTCATTCCAAGACTCGATCTTGATAGTAGACCCGTTTGAATTGCATATTAATGACGGCATGTTGGAAGGAGTCATTACCGGAGGTGACAAACCGGAAGGACGTTTTAAAATGTCTAATTTTGACGCGGAGATCTTGACACAATTCCTTAAAGATAAGCGCTTCCAAGTATCCGGAATAATATTTGGTGAAGTTTGGTTACAATGGGTAAAAGATGCATTGGATATTGATGCGGACCTATCATTGAAAAATGGTCGATATATGGATGAACCCTTTGATGAAATGACTCTTTCGTTCTTATTTAATAAAGGCATGCTTCATATGGATGATATTTCAATGACACGGGGTGAATCCATGGGACTTCAAGCCAATGGGATTCTACCCTTGGGTAAAAACCGTGTGGGGAAAACACCCATTTCCTTGAGATCAACTTTCTCTAATCTCTCCCTACAATTTATCCACAAATTTATCCCAAAATTTTTTACGCTGGGTGGTGAATTATCGGGCTCTTTTCATTTAAAAGGTATTCCTGCCAATACTCAATTCACTTATGATTTTGATGTTCAAAATGGATTATTTGATAGTATTGAATTAGGTCATGTAATTGGAAATGGGTCATATGATGGTCGCAGACTTTTTGTGAAAAAAGTTGAGGCAACCCATCCTGATGGAAAAATAACCGCTCAGGGGTCAGTTCCTTTTGATTTTAATATCAATTCACCCAGTATTGGCCGGTATTTTCCAGGAGAATCATTGGATTTTCATGTATTGGCGCAATTGGGATCACTGCCATTTCTAACGCCATATATCGCGGATTTGGATTCAGTGCGTGGAGACATGGACATATCTTTATCCTTAACTGGCCCTGTAGAATCGATTCAACGAAGTGGTCATATCAAAGTGAAAAATGGGAGAATCTATACCCTATTGACCGCTGATCCGGTAACATCGGTTGAAGGTGAAGCCTTTATGAATCATAATCAATTAGTAATACAAGACCTTATAGCAACACTATATCATTCAAATGGGAAATATCCAAAACCAAAAAAGCAGAATACAAATTTGTCAGGCTCTATGGATTTCACCCAGTTTTTTAATCCCGGTTACGATTTGCACCTAAAAGGGAAAGAAGCATCTTTTAAGGCGCTTTACTTGGATGTCACAGGACAAAGTAATGTGGATGTAACTATTTCCGGGCGGGACACAATCACAATCGCCGGTACAATTGAATCTTTGGATGCAAATATTTTTTATGAATTCTCTACAGAAGAAATGGGTACAGCTCTTCCTCGAGAGACTGGTACTGTCATGTCCTATCAACTCAACATTCCTATCCGGGGAACGGCATTATTCCAGAATTCCCAGATCGATGCAGTGGTGACTGGTGAAATGAGTATATCCCAAATTGGACATCAGGAAATGGATTTTGGGGGTGAAATCTTTGTAGAAGATGGGAGTGTTTTTTCTTACAAGGATAATTTCAAGGGGCTTCAGGGATATGTGAGTTTTGACAACAAAGGATTCAACCCATTATTTGATGTAAATGCCTTCACAATGATCGACGATGAACGGATAAATCTCCGTATCAATGGTGGGATAGATGATTTAGATATTATGTTGGAATCCGCCAGTGGATTTTCTGAAAGTGATATTTTAGAATTATTGACTTGGGGAAAACGATTTGAAGATCAGGATTTAACATCAACGGGTTTCGGGAATCAAACTGTGTCCGTTCTTGGATCATTATTGGAGAACCAATTTGAAAAAAACTTAAAAGATTCTGAATTTGGTAAATTGGGGTTGGTGGATGATATTGCTATATCGGGTGCTGCCGGATTACTTCAAGGTGCTGATGAAGATTTCGAAGTCACAGCAAAAAGACAAATAGGTGATAAAACTTTCTTAAATTTATCGTATAAAAGGTCTTTTTCATTAACAAATCCGAACCAATCACAGATTGGTGTAGAGTATAAATTAAACCGACATTTTTCTGTGGTAGGGAACATAGATGAGTATGGAAATTTAAACCTAAAATATCGTTACCGATACGCTTATTAAGTAATACGTGAAATCACTAACCACAATTCTTTTATGCCTTCTGGCATGGACGGGTGCTGTGCGCTCGCAATCCGATGATATTATAATCAAAACAGTCAATTTGATAGGAAATGAGCACGTTTCCATGAATGAAGTAATGTATATCATTCGTCAACGTCCACCTAATTGGTTTGTCCGCCAACCTGAATTTGATTCTCGTCTTTTAAAACTCGATGCGCTGACTTTAAAAAGTTTTTACCATTCTAAGGGTTTCCTCGATGTCAAATTGGAAGAATCTTATTCCATTGAAAACAATTTTGCTCATATCGTTTATAAAATAGAGGAGGGGAAACAGTATTTCATTAGCAAAATTTCTATTACTGGCAATCATTCAATTTCGGAGAAAAAAATAATAAAACTGCTGGGTCTAGACAAAAGAAAACCATACAACCCAGTTTTCATTAATGATAATTTATACGCTGTTGAAAATGAGTATCATCAAATTGGGAAATTATTTTTTACTATCAATGTTCTGGATGATATTACTGATTCGGTAAAAGTAACTATCCAAATCTCGGAGGGCAAGGATGTCAGTATCAAAAATACATATTTAGAGAAACTAGGAGGAATAGATAGTGCATTAGTTTGGCGAGAATTGGCTTATAAACCTGGAAGTATTTATTCAAAAAATACCATGGATAACACAACACGGCGACTTCGTGAAATGGGCATATTTTCCATGGTAAATATGATTCCTATTAAAGTTGCAGATACAGATTCTTTGGTGAATATGGTTATAGAATTCCGCCGATATAAACAACGGGAATGGATTTCAGATGGCGGATATGATCCTATTCAATTTGCTGAAGGTGCCGAACCTTTACCCGCCATAAGTGGAACAGTAGAATGGCGGAATCGATCCTTTTTTAACACACCAACTCAATTCTCCACGAAACTATTAGCCGGTGTGCCGATGGAAGAACAATTTGTACTTCCCCGTCTCAGATATGATGTGAGTTTTGCCAGCAGTTGGTTTATGGGAATACGTTTCCCATCGAAGCTCACTGGATTTTATGAAACATTCATTGAATACAAAGACAAGATTGAAACGATAGAACGATTTGGCCTCAATCTTTCACAACTTATCCGATTTGACAAACGCTCCTTTTTTGAAACTAAATCAGTATGGGAATCTTTTAGTGACCAATCAGCAACAAAGAAGAATATTGAGCAAAGGTCCTTTGCGTTAAAGATTAATATTGATAAAAAAGATGATCCTCTTTTTACTCGAAAAGGATATTTGTTATCCGGATTATTCAAATCAGCAGGGTATGTCTTAGGAGGTAATCGGGATTACCTTAAAGTAGATCTTGCAATTCAATCCTATACGCCAATTGGTAAAAAATCAGTTTTTGCGACCCGTATTAAACTTGGCCGGTTATGGGGATGGGATTCTAATTTTAATGATTACAGTTATGAAAAATTTTATCTTGGAGGAAGTACATCTATGCGGGGATGGGAAGTCCTGCGATTTGAAGAATTGAAAGGTGAACCTGTGGGCGAGATCTTTCGTTTTATGACCAATATTGAGTACAGGTTTCCCGCCTATAAATCGTTTGGGTTTACTATTTTTGCTGATGGTGGTTTATTGGCAGACCTTACGAAGAATATTTCTTCAGATCTGCTGAAATGGGATTCCGGAGTTGGAGTCACGATCCAAACACCTCTGGGTCCGGCACGTTTAGACTATGCTATTCAAGTAGATGATCCGAGAAAAAGAAAAATACAATTAGGCGTTCAAAATTTATTTTGATAAAAAAGATAAAATTGGAACAGAAATTGGCTAGATGCATTAAATCATGACCAAACACTTTTCAGGATGATAAACAGGTATTAATTTCCGCCGCTTAAAAACTACAGGAACACAATGAAAACTAAACTTATTCTATTATTATTAGGATTATTACTAATCACAGGTTGCTCTAAAACAGCTGGTGAACTTTTTGATTTATCAAATGAAAACTTAAAAGATAAAAAAACAGATCAGGCCATTGAGGACTTAGAAACACTCGTGACCAAATATCCACAAGATAGTTTGGCATCCCAGGCTCAATATAAACTGGCTTCCATTAATTTGAATTGGAAAAACGAGCTTGCTTCTGGGTATGCGGCACTCCAAGCTACTGTAAATAATTATGGGGGTTCAATTCAAGCCATCCAAGCTCAAAAAGAGATTGACCAGTTCCCTGAATATATCCTGAATAAGGCTGAATCACTTAGGAAACGGAAAATGGTGAAAGAAGCCGTGGAACACCTCATGTATATGACAGAGAAATATATCCAGCATGAACTAGCTCCAAAAGGGCAGTATATGTTGGGTGACCTCTATATGAATGAATTCCGTGATTTTCCAACAGCAATCCAGGAATATCGGAAAGTTATCGAGAATTTTGCAGGTTCATCGCAGGAAGCGCATGCCCTTTTCATGATAGGTTATATTTATGCAAATGTTGTGAACGACCCTAAAAGTGCGGAAATTGAATATGGCGAATTTTTAAAAAGATTTCCAAACCACGAGTTGGCTCCCTCGGTCAAATTTGAAATTGAATTTCTTGGTAAGGGGATTGAAGAAATTCCAGCCTTGAAGCACATTACATCGTAATCTAAGCAAGATTATGAGCGATTTTAGTTTGACAGAGATTAATGAAAAGATCTCGAAAACGTCAGTATTTATTGATGAATTAAAAAAGAGTATGACCCAAGTGATTGTTGGTCAGGATGTATTAATCAACAAAATTCTGATAGCAATGTTAGCAAATGGACATATCCTATTGGAAGGTGTTCCGGGTTTGGCAAAAACACTTACAGTCAACACCTTAGCAAAACTCATTTCTACGAAATTTCAACGCATCCAATTTACACCGGACATGTTGCCAGCTGATTTATTAGGAACTTTAATTTATAATCAGAAGACAGGGGAATTTGATACGCGAAAAGGCCCCATTTTTTCTAATATTATTTTAGCAGATGAAATTAATCGGTCACCTGCAAAAGTTCAAAGTGCCTTACTCGAAGCTATGCAGGAACGGCAAGTAACCATCGGTGAAAATACATTTAAACTAGATTCACCATTCCTCGTTATGGGAACTCAAAATCCAATCGAGCAGGAAGGGACTTACCCGTTACCAGAAGCACAAGTAGATCGTTTTATGTTTAAACTTATTGTGGATTATCCCGATCATGATTCTGAAAGAATGATTTTACGCCAAAATACTAAAAAGGTTAATATTGATAATTTGGCGGCAGTTGTTTCCAGCCAAGAAATCCTGGATGCGCAATCTGTGATTCTTGACATATATGTAGATGAAAAAGTCGAAGATTATGTTTTAAACTTAGTCTTCGCTACACGGAATCCCGCCGAAAACGGCTTAAATGATTTGGAAGGTATAATCGATTATGGAGCTTCACCGAGAGCAACCATCAATTTAATTCGTGCAGCAAAAGCACGGGCATTTACTGAACATCGTGGTTACATCACGCCAGAAGATATTCGTTATATCGGTGCCGATGTTTTGCGTCATCGGGTGATCTTGACCTATGAAGCAGAAGCGGAAGAATTGACATCGGAAGATGTGATCCAACGATTATTTGAAGTTGTGGAAGTTCCTTAAACATCCATGATTCCCCGTCAGATCCTGAAAAAGGTGAAGCAGATCGAGATCCGCACTCGGGGTCTTGTGAATGATTTATTTGGCGGTGAATACCATTCCGTATTTAAAGGGCGTGGTATGACATTTTCTGAAGTCCGTGAATATCAGCCCGGCGATGATATCCGCCTTATCGATTGGAATGTAACTGCACGAACCGGGTCTCCATTCATTAAAGTATTTGAAGAAGAACGGGAATTGACAGTATACCTTTTGGTGGATATTTCTGCATCGGGCGAATTTGGATCAGGCCAACAATTAAAGCGAGAAGCAGGTGCTGAAATTGCCGCTGTCCTGGGATTTTCAGCCATTAAGAATAATGATAAAGTTGGGCTAATCCTTTTTTCAGATGAAATAGAAAAATATGTTGTCCCGAAAAAAGGAAAAAGCCATGTACTCCGCGTTGTTAGGGAACTCCTTTATACTGAACCACAACGAACGGGCACATCTATAAAATGTGCCTTGGATTATCTCTTGAAAGTTGCAAAGCGGAAAAGTGTGGTTTTTATCATTTCTGACTTTTTAGATCAAGATTATTGGTCATCCTTGAAAGTGGTAAACCGAAAACATGATGTGATTGGCATTCGGCTCTATGATCCTGCAGAAACAGACATGCCCGATATGGGATTGGCAAAAGTGGAAGACCCGGAAACGGGAGAGTCCTTTTGGGTGGATACATCGTCCAAAGATGCGCGAACACGGTTGAAAAAAGAGATTCAGGTTCGTCAGGAAATATTTCAAAAAGATACTCGTAAAATAGGATTGGATCTGATTCCAATTTCAACAAACCAAGATTTTGTTGAACCACTCATGTCATTTTTTCGAATGAGAGAAAAACGATACTGATGCGTACATTTTTTATTTTTCTCTTTTCTTCAATTCTTTTTTCTCAAAGTCTCGCCATCGTTTCTGAGTTGGATACAACTCAAGGATTTATTGGTGATATATTTCAATGGACAATTAAAGTAGAAGGTCAGAATGATCAAGCCATTCGTTTTCCGGAATTAGAAGTGACCAATGATACAATTTCGATTCGGAATCAAACACTGATACATGAGAATGGGAAATTAATTGGAATTGAATTTGAGATTGTGGCTTGGGATACTGGAGACTATATCACACCAGATTATGCTTTAGAAATTTTAAAAATGGATGGAACAAAAGATTATTCTATTTCAGCAAACCCAATCCATTATACTGTTGGATCAGTCCTGAATCTATCAGAAAATACAGAATACCGTCCCTTAAAAGGACCCGTTTCTGTAAAAGGCATTTTCCCTCTAAAAACCGTATTATTGAGCATTGCATTATTTGCTATGTTGGGAAGTATGATTTGGACCTGGAAGCAAAGAGAAAACATCCAATTTCAGAAACTAGATTATACAATTAATGAATCTCCTGAAGATCGTGCAAAGCGCCGTTTAAGGGATTTGGATATGAATGGCCTATCCAAAGATTATTATGCGCACCTTTCTCATATATCACGTGAATTTATAGAAACAAAATACTTCATCCGGACTATGGAAATGACCACGGAAGAGATCAATCAATTTCGATTCTTGATTCCCTTGAAAGATGAGATATTTTCCGAATGGGCCCAGTTTCTTTCAGAGGCAGATATGGTGAAATATGCTCGGGAGATACCATCTCCGGAGAAAATGTCTATCGATAAAAAATTGATTTCTTCTCTAATCTCTCAAGTATAACAACTTTTTGGCTCATTAAATCTCATTTCCTATTGTATAGTACTTTATGTATAATTAGAGTAGCCTTTAAGGGAGAATCTAAGGGAAGATAAAATCCGTTCATTTGAACACAAGAAGTCCGATGGTAAATTTCAGGCTAAGTTTTATAATTAATTAAGGAGAACCATGGCAACCACATCAGATATTCGAAACGGAGCTGTCATCATACACAAGCACAAACGCATGAAAGTTATGGAATTCCAGCATGTAAAACCGGGCAAAGGCGGTGCCTTTGTTCGCACTAAATTAAAAGATATCCAATCAGGAAAGATCTTTGATGAAACATTTAATGCAGGTCGTAAACTTGAATTCATTCGTGTGGAAGCGAAAACCATGCAATTCCTATACGATGATGGTGAATCATTTGTGTTTATGGACAATGACACCTTTGATCAACTCAATATCCAAGCAGAATCTGTGGGTGGTGGCAAAAACTTTCTGATCGGTGGTATGAACGTGGATTTGCTTTTTGATGGATCGGAAGTATTGGATATTCGTATGCCATCTCATGTTGTACTAGAAGTAACTAAAACCGAACCGGGATTTAGAGGAAATACAGCACAAGGTGCGAACAAACCGGCTACTGTTGAAACAGGATATACTTTAAATGTCCCACTTTTTATTGATGAAGGAGATAAACTTAAAATTGACACCCGTAACGGTGAATATGTTGAACGGTCAAAAGAATAAAATTGATTAGGAGTATTTATGTGGCAGGATAAATTAAAAGAGATTATTTACATTCTTGAAAATTCAAATGTGAATGAAATTGAAGTCAACTTTTGGGGAAGGAAATACCGAGTATCGAAATCTGTAAGTTTAACAGCAACTTCAGCTGCTACACCCGTACAGACCTCTGAACCATTATTGGCTCAATCAGATACGAATGATCCCCAGCAACCGGAGACTGTCGAATCTGTAGCTAAAGGTGAAGACCTATTTTCTCCAATGCCTGGCACCTTTTATTCTTCACCAACTCCAGATGATCCACCATTTGTTTCTAAAGGAGATTCAGTGAAAAAAGGTCAAACACTTTGTATCATTGAGGCCATGAAAATAATGAATGAGATCGAAGCAGAATTTGATGGCACGATTATTGAAGTTATGGTTGGGAGTGGAGACCCTGTAGAGTATAATCAAACGTTGTTTATTATAAGTCCTACCTAGACCCATATGTTTAAAAAAGTTCTGATCGCAAATCGTGGCGAAATTGCGCTTCGTATTATTCGTGCCTGCCATGAATTGGGTATTAAAACTGTGGCAGTTTATTCAACGGCGGATGAATTATCCCTACATGTAAAATTTGCTGATGAAGCTGTTTGCATAGGGCCTCCACCCAGTAATGAGAGTTATTTAAATATCCCCAGAATCATGGCAGCTGCTGAGATTACAGGTACAGATGCAATTCACCCTGGTTATGGGTTTCTATCAGAGTCAGCTCAGTTCTCCAAAATTTGTGAAGAGAATGGGTTTACCTTTTTGGGGCCGACATCTGAAATTATCAATGCCATGGGGAATAAGGCACAGGCCAAGATTACCATGAAAAATGCCAATGTACCTGTGGTCCCGGGTGGTGAAGGTATTTTAGATGGTCCAGAAGATGCACAAAACAAAGCGGATGAAATGGGCTATCCGGTTATGCTAAAAGCATCAGCCGGTGGCGGTGGACGAGGGATGCGTCTTGTGAAAAAATCTGAAGATGTGATATCATCTTATAAATCTGCCAGCCAGGAATCTGTAACTGCTTTTGGTAATGGAGATATGTACATCGAGAAGTTCATCGAGAATCCCCGCCACGTTGAAGTCCAAATCCTTGCTGATAGTCATGGTAATACTATTCATCTTGGTGAACGAGAATGTTCAATCCAACGGCGGCACCAGAAATTGGTAGAAGAATCTCCTTCACCAATTGTGGATGAAGAGACAAGGAAGTTGATTGGTGAAGCAGCAGTTGCCGGCGCTAAAGCTGTTAATTATATTGGTGTTGGTACCATCGAATTTTTAATGGATAAAAATAAGAATTTCTATTTTATGGAAATGAATACAAGGATCCAAGTTGAACATCCGGTTACAGAAATGGTTACAGGAGTGGATCTTATCAAACAGCAGATCAAAATGCATGACGGGTCGAAATGTCCAGCCAATTTACAAAATTTTCGTTTGCGAGGACATTCCATCGAATGCCGGATCAATGCGGAAGATCCTGCCAATAATTTTATGCCATTTCCTGGAGTAATCACCAATTTTCACATGCCGGGAGGAAAAGGAGTTAGAGTAGATAGTCATGCCTATTCCGGATATAAGATCCCGACTCAATATGATTCAATGATAGGTAAAATCATTGTTCACGCAAAAAATCGTGAACGAGCTATTATTAGAATGTGTCGTGCTTTAGAAGAAACAATTATTTCGGGAATAAAAACAACCATTCCCTACCAAATGGCTATTATGGAAAATGAAAAATTTAAGTCAGGGGATTTTGACACAAGTTTTCTTGAAACGTTCAACTACGACTCTGAAAAATACGCTCGCAAGGATGAAAAATAATGAATACACCTGATCACCTACATTACACCGAAGACCACGAGTGGGCAAATTATAACGGGAATGAAGTTACCATTGGTATCACTGATTTCGCCCAGAGTCAATTGGGAGATGTAATTTTTGTTGAACTTCCGGAAGCGGGAGAAGAAATAATCGCTGGAGAATCCTTTGGTGAAGTTGAAGCAGTGAAAACTGTTTCTGAATTATTTGCACCAATTTCCGGCACCATTTGTGCCGTAAATGAAGATTTAGAAGATTCCCCAGATAAAGTGAATGCTGATCCATATGGAGATGGATGGTTGATTAAAGTAACACCGTCGAATCTAGATGAAAAAGATGAATTAATGAATT
>CAJWPW010000006.1 GCA_913045415.1 uncultured Fidelibacterota bacterium
ACCTTTTTGTATCCCATTTTAGGTAATAGATGATTAAATATGATAAGGTATGAAAGAAAAAGCCCCACAATTAAGTGAGGCTTTTATTGAGAGAGAAATGGTATCTATTCTCGAGTCGGGGTAGAGAGATTCGAACTCCCGATCTCCTGCTCCCAAAGCAGGCGCGTTAACCGGACTACGCTATACCCCGAAAAATCTTGGGTGAGTGATGGGACTTGAACCCACGGCCTCCTGGGCCACAACCAGGTGCTCTAACCAGCTGAGCTACACCCACCATACATCTTATGATCAATTTCAGTTGATTTGAAGCTGGTGAAATTAGAATTATTCTTTTTGGAATCGAAGTAAAATAACACAATTTTCTAGTGTTGGATGAACTTGTACGTTGTAAACAATAATGCATGATTGAATCCCCTTTTTTGATTCATCCTTCTATCTCATTAAATCGTAATTTATACCATGCGACTTTTGTCCAGATATTTTGTTCGTGAAATGCTTCTGCCATTCTTCTTTTCCTTAATGATGATCACATTTATACTTTTCATCAATTTTCTTTTGCGAGCTATTGACCGCTTTTTAGGGAAAGGGTTGGATGCATTAACCATCCTGGAATACTTGTTTCTCAATCTTGCATGGATTATTGCACTATCAGTGCCTATGGCAGTCCTCCTGGCAACGCTCATGGCTTTTGGCCGCTTATCTGAAGATAATGAGATCAATGCCCTCCGGGCGTCCGGTGTGAGTTTTTTATCCATTATCCGTGCACCCATCATGTTTGGGGTCACTGTTGCCCTGATGCTGATCTATTTTAACAATTACATTCTACCCGATATGAATTTCCATGCGCGGCTCCTTTCCGGTGATATTTATCGTAAACGCCCCGGGATGAATATTGAGCCGGGAATATTTATTGATAATATTCCCGATTACAGCATGATTGTAGGTGGTAAAGATGGGGAATTATTTTCCGATGTTCGAATTTTCTCCAAAGGAAAGCAGGAAGCCCAAACAAGCATCCACTCTAAAACAGGAACCCTTTCCACTCTGGCAGATGCATTTTTACTCACGCTCTTCGATGGTGAGATTCATGAATTAGAAACCAAAGATTTTACCAATTATCGCCGGATCATTTTCGAAACACATAAGATCATCATACCGGCAGACGATATTTTGCTCAACCGGCGCGATTCATCAAATAGGACTGACCGAGAAATGACGGTGCCCATGATCATTGATAAAGTAGAGAATTATGAACACCGAATTGGTGTGGTGAATAAACGGCTGGCAGGTGCATTCTTTCGCACGCTAGGGGATAGTCTTTATCCGGAAACAATTATAGAAGGAACTCAAATTCTAGATTCTGCAAGAATATATATCCAGGCAGACACAACCTTATCCGGTAATCAACTCCGCAAAAAAGAACGACAAATCCGCAGTCTTGAACGCCAGGTAAAAAATGAACTCCAGCTTATCACCAGTTACCAGAAAGGACGAAATAAATATCTAGTAGAAATACATAAAAAGTTTTCCATTCCCTTTGCTTGTATCCTATTTGTTTTATTAGGTGCCCCTTTAGGTGTTATGGCAAAACGGGGAGGGTTTGCAATAAGTACTAGTCTAAGTTTTGGATTTTTCCTGCTTTATTATATTTTATTGATCGGGGGCGAAGAAATGGCTGACCGAAACCAAGTTTCAGCATGGATAGGAATGTGGATCCCTAATGCAGTTGTATTAATTGTATCACTTTATCTCATACTCCATACCGTCCGGGAAAGAGCTCCGATTTCACTTCTATCGTTTATTAAAAATAGAGAAAAAAGTAATCCGTAATTTTATTTATTGTGTTCGGTGAACCTTGCACTTTTGGATAGGTTCAGTTCCAACTTTGAATATTTCTTTTTCAACAGGACAGGCAGGCAAAGGTGCTTTTTTTGTAACAGAACAGATTTCTATATCGTGAATACCCGAAGGTTTTTCAAATTTTTGGATAGGAAAATCCAATGTGTCATGTGCACCTTTCATGAACCGTGCCCATGCAGGGAGTGCTGCTATAGATCCATCCTGGCCAGGGCCTAAAGGCACTCGGAAATCATCCACACCAAACCAACAACCAGCAGCTATCTGTGGTGTAAATCCAACAAACCAAGCATCACTCCAACCCTGGGTTGTTCCCGTTTTTCCTGCAGCAGGTCGATTAAATTTATACTTCCATCGTGCGCTTCCCCCGGTGCCACGATCCATCACAGTTTGCATCAAACTCGTCATCAAATAAGCGGTCTCTTCACTTAATACTTCTTTACGCTCCGGATAAAATTCCTTAACCACATTTCCGTAGCGATCTTCGACTCGAGTAATGGGAAAAGGTTTAGAATACACCCCCTGATTTGCAAATGCGGCATAAGCAGAAACAATCTCTAAGGGGAAAACTTCAGAAGTTCCTAATGCTAAGGCATCTACTGCACGGATATCCGTTGTGATTCCCATACGTTGTGCTGTTCGTTTAACTTGCTCTGAAGGAGCAATATCCTGCTGAACCATTCGGACAGAAATCAGGTTCATGGATTTTCTTAAACCTTCACGTAGTGTGGTAAGTCCACCCGTACTTCCGTCATAATTTTGGGGTTTCCACTTTACCCATGTGCCATCTACATTCTGTACGTTTAATACCACAGGTTGATTCAAGAGTTGTTCGGTTACAGGATAGCCATTATCCAAGGCTGTGGTGTAAACAAATGGTTTAAAAACAGAACCTGGTTGCCGTTTGGCTTGAACAGCTCGGTTGTATTGATCATGATAGTCCGGACGCCCTCCTATCAAGGCAAGGATACCGCCGGTCAAAGGATCCAGCGCTACAAAGGCACATTGCACCAATAATTTATCCCGCAGGTCTTTGTATAACTCTCCTTCACCAGCCATCATCATTTTGACTGTGTCTTCAGGATAAATGGTTAAATAAGCAAGATTTTCAAATTCCTCACGATCTTTGAATAACCTGCGATTCAACCTGGCCTGGTTTGCCCGTATCGATTGCATAACCGCATCTTCCGCAATGGATTGAAGCCGAGAATCCAGGGTGGTATAAATTTTTAATCCATCACGATAAATATTCACACCCAGAATTTCATCTATTTTTTCCATAGTACGTCGAACATATTCAGTGAAATAAGGTGCTATACCTTGCCTAGGTAGTTCTCGCACAGATTCTAGCGTCATGGCTCGGTACTCTTCAAATTCACTTTTTTGAATGTATTCTTGATCCCGCAATAAACGAAGTACAGTATTTCGACGGCGGATCGCACGTTCCGGATGATGGATAGGAGAATAACTGGCTGGTGCTGGAAGTAATCCCACCAGGAGTGCAGATTCATCAATAGACAGGTCTTTTGATTCTTTTCCAAAAAATCGTTTCGTGGCTGCTTCAACGCCATAGGTCCCATGACCAAAGTGAACGGTATTAAGATACATTTCAAGAATCTCATCTTTGGTATAGGTCCTTTCAATCTGGACGGCTGTAATCACCTCTTTAATCTTTCGGATAATACTGTCTTCGAATCCCACCGATTTATATAGATTTCGTGCCAATTGTTGGGTGAGTGTACTAAATCCCTGACGGTAACTCATGGATAAGGTATTGATCATAACGGCACGAGCCACACTTCGCAGCGATAAGCCCCAATGGTCATAAAACCGGCGATCTTCCGAGGCCACAACAGCATTTTGCATATGGGTTGGAATCTTATCCAACTCAATAAAAACGCGCTTCTGGACGAACAATTCTTCCAGGACCTTCCCATCAGCAGAATATATCCGTGTCACAAGATCAGGATCATAATTCTCTAACTGTTCAATAGAAGGCAGATTTTTTGCCAGACCAAGGATCACACCCAAAACTGTAAACATTCCAAGAAGAATGACAGCGATGCTGAGCTTGATGATGCGGCTCAGATCAATAGGTGTGGAAGGGTTAGCCATAAGGAAATTTACACTTTACCCTTGTTTGGCTGAATAAGGAATTTAATAAATAACAGAATAAAGGGAGAATAATTCCGCCGGATCAGTCTTTTTTCCGGGGATGGATCATTTGTTCTGGTTGCACCAAACGGTCAAAATCTTCACCAGACATATAATCCAATTGGATAATGGCATCACGGAGTGTTGATTTATCCTTGAATGCTTTCTTGGCAACTTCCGCTGCTTTATCATAACCAATATGAGGATTGAGCGCCGTAACCAGCATGAGCGAATTATAAAGATTGTGGTCAATCCGTTCCTGGTTTGGTGTAATACCAACAACAGCATGTTTTGAAAAAGATCGGCAGCCATCAGCCAACAGTCGAATGGATTGTAAAATATTGTATGCTATGACCGGACGATACACATTCAATTCAAAATTTCCGGAGGCCCCAGCAAGGGTAATCGTTGTATCATTTCCTATTACTTGTGTACACAGCATGGTTAGCGCTTCACATTGAGTTGGATTTACTTTACCCGGCATGATGGATGAACCGGGTTCATTCGCTGGAATAGAAATTTCACCGATCCCGGACCTTGGTCCACTTGCTAACCAACGTATATCGTTGGCGATCTTGAACAAGGATACAGCAACCACTTTCAATGCTCCTGATAATTCAACAATACAATCTTGCCCACCCAATGCTTCAAATTTATTTTCAGCAGTCCGAAATGGTAGACCTGTGATTTCAGCGATTTCTTTCGCCACAGCAATACCAAATCCTTCTACAGAATTAATTCCAGTACCAACAGCCGTTCCGCCCATGGCCAATTCGTAACAATGATCCAATGCTTTTTCCACACGATTCAATCCATGATCCAAGGCAGAAACATATCCGGAAAATTCCTGGCCAAGGCTCAAAGGTGTAGCATCTTGCAGATGGGTACGACCTAGTTTAACAATAGTCGCAAATGCCTTTGCTTTTTCATCCAATGTATCCCGTAACTGTTGCATAGTCGGGATTAACTGCTGATGAATGCTCTCCACAGCAGCAATATTAATAGCAGTCGGGAATGTATCGTTGGTGGATTGACTCATATTTACATGGTCATTAGGGTGAACGGGATCTTTACTACCTAATTCTCCACCAAGCATTTCAATGGCCCGGTTCGCAATCACCTCATTGAAATTCATATTGGTTTGTGTCCCGGAACCTGTCTGCCAGACCACCAGCGGAAAATGGTCATCTAATTTCCCTTCAATAACTTCACCAACTGCATTATGAATGGCTGATTTTGTGGAATCTTCCAGAATCCCAAATGCGTTATTTACAGAAGCGGCGGCTTTTTTTAAAATTCCATAAGCGCGTATAAATTCTCGTGGAAACCGTTCTCCACCTATCTTAAAATTTTCAAAAGATCGCTGAGTCTGCGCACCGTAGTATCGATCTGAAGGTACTTCGACCGGGCCGATACTATCCCGTTCAGTACGCGTTTTCACTTCAGTCTACAACCCATGTATCACCAGAATTCAGGAGATCCTGAACATTGCCTGGCCCTTTTGTTTTAATGGCTAATTCGATCTGGTTCACAATTTCCTGGTTGTAAGTTGTTTTGTCTATACAATAAATAACACCAATGGGTTCAGGAAGTGTGGGGTGTGATGTCCAGTTGGCAATAATATGAGCCAGATCCAGATCCGTTTCATCGTGGATTAAAATATCATCAATACTATTTTTTTCCATATCCACAACTTTGGGTTTAAATCCATCCAATTTAATCCCTTTTGTTCCTTGTGCAAAAACCATGGGTTCACCATGCTTTAATTCGATCACATTACTAAATTTTTCCGCACCGGTATATTCTTCAAAAGCACCATCATTAAATATGTTACAATTCTGATAAATCTCAATAAAGGAACCACCGTCATGATTATAGGATCGTTCTAACATTTCTGCCATGTGTTTTTGCCAGCGATCAATGGTTCGTGCCACAAATGTTGCTTGTGCACCCAAAGCCAGTGAGGGCGGATTCAGTGGATAATCAATAGATCCATAGGGAGATGCTTTTGTCTTTTTCCCCTGCTCAGATGTTGGCGAATATTGCCCTTTTGTCAATCCATAGATCCGATTATTGAACATTAAAATATTGACATCCATATTCCGACGCAATACATGCATAAAATGATTTCCACCAATAGAGAGCCCATCACCATCTCCAGTAACAACCCAAACAGACAGATCCGGATTGGCAATCTTCACCCCCGTCGCCACTGCAGGTGCACGACCGTGAATGGAATGAAATCCATAGGTATTCATATAATAAGGAAAACGACTGGAACACCCAATGCCAGATACAAAAACAAATTCTTCCCGTTTCCGGCCAAATGTAGGCATCTTCTTTTGGGCTTGGGCTAAAATCGCATAATCACCACACCCAGGACACCAGCGTACTGCTTGATCGGATTCAAAATCTTTCTTTGTTAATAAAGGTGCTTGTACATCAGTCATAGTTTTAGCCTATTGTTTTTTTAACAGTTTCTACAATCGTTGATGCGCCGATAGGACGACCACGGACAAGGTTTAACCCTTGTGCATCTACAAGGTACTCAGAGCGAACCAACCGCAGGAGTTGCCCTAAATTGATTTCCGGAACCAAGACATTTTTAAATCCGATAATGATCTCGCCCAAGTCTTTTGGCAATGGATTAATCCAACGAAGATGAACGTGGGAGACCCTCTTCCCTTCTTCATTCAGAGTTTCTACGGCTGATCGACAGGCACCATAGGTACCACCCCAACTCAACACAAGCATATCGCCATGATCTTCTCCAAAAACTTCTAAGGGTGGAATATCATTCTGGATCCGGTTTACTTTCTCCTGTCTTAGCTCAACCATCCTGTGGTGGTTTTCAGGATCGTAGGACACGTGTCCTGTATTTTCTTCTTTTTCAATTCCACCTAAACGATGCTCGAGCCCAGGTGTACCTGGAATTGCCCATGGGCGTGCAAGTGTTTCTTCATCACGAAGATAGGGGAGAAAATCATTTTCACTATTCTTATCGTGAGCAAATTTTACATCAATGTCTTCTAAGTCATCTACATTAGGAATTTTCCAGGGTTCGGAACCGTTCGCCAAGTATCCGTCAGAAAGCAATATTACAGGTGTCATGTATTTTAAAGCAATTCGACATGCTTCATAGGCAGTATAAAAACAATCTCCAGGAGTTGCTGGAGCAATCACCGGTAAAGGCGCCTCTCCATTCCTACCATACAATGCCTGATTCAAATCGGACTGTTCCGTTTTAGTGGGAAGTCCTGTGCTGGGTCCGCCCCTCTGAACATTAATAACAACCAGGGGTAATTCTGTAATAACACCCAAACCAAGTGCTTCACCTTTAAGTGCAATTCCTGGCCCCGAAGTCGCTGTTACTGCAAGTTTTCCAGTGAAAGCAGCACCAATAACGGATGAGATTCCTGCGATTTCATCTTCTGCTTGAAAAGTCTGAACACCAAAATGTTTCCAGATAGCAAGCGTGTGAAGTATATCACTGGCAGGTGTGATGGGATATCCACCATAAAACAATTTCAACCCTGATCTTTGCGATGCGGCTAAAAGTCCAAGTGATGTCGCTAGGTTTCCATTCATATTCCGGTAGGTTCCAGAAGGGAGATTTGCCTTTTCGACCTTATACCTTGTCATAAACAATTCAGTGGTATCCCCATAATTATATCCGGCGTTTAGGGCACGGGTATTGGCTTCGATAATGGCATCCTTTCCTTTAAATTTTTTCTTTAACCATGCTTCAGTTGCATCCAAAGGGCGATCATACATATAAAAAAGAATTCCCAAAGCGAAAAAGTTTTTTGTTCTGCCAACCAATTTCGGCGACAAATCCAAACCTTCACATGCTGCAGTTACCATTTTATTCATTTCGACAGGAATCAAAGTGAAATAATCATCTAGAGATCCATCATCAATGGGATTGGATTCGTAACCTGCAAATTTCAGATTCTTCTTGGTAAATGCATCGGTGTTAACAATCAAGGTTCCACCGGGAATTATTTCTTTTTGATGTACTTTAAGGGCAGCAGGATTCATGGCAACCAACACATCCGGATTAACGCCCGGTGTATGAATATCCTTGGAAGAGAATTTGATTTGGAATGCACTCACACCAGCCAGAGATCCAGCGGGTGCTCGAATCTCTGCGGGATAATCAGGGAGGGTACTTAAATCATTCCCGACGATGGCAGTTGTTTCTGTGAAACGGCCACCCGTTAACTGCATCCCATCGCCGGAATCACCAGCGAACCGAATGACGGCTTCATCAATTGTTTTGAATGTTTTTCCCATGAGTATTTTTTATATGTAGAAGGGGTTAGAATTCCTGTGGAAGGGTAGCAATTTTTTTGGGGCGTGAAAAGAATTTAAATGTTTTCAATATTTCGTCAAAAAATCTGTATCGGAACTTAACAAGCTGATTCAGATTGTAGAAAGAAATTAATTCCCTATCTTGCTAATTTATTTTTTAAGATTCCACTCCCGAACTAATATAAAATACACACATTTCCTATGAGCAGTAAATTTAATTACCCATTTAGCATGCGGATTCGGTACCGCATTGATAATTTTATGTCCAAGGGCAGTTCATCCATTTTTCTTGCCCTGCTTGCCCTTTTCATGGTTGGGTTTATTGTGATGGTCATCTTCCGAGTCATCGCAAATTATCTGATTCCGGATGAAACCCTTAGTAGTTGGATGGAAATTCCCTGGAGAGTTTATGTGGCTGTCATGGAAGGGTCAGCAGCAGAAACGGATGGAGATAGCAACTGGGCAGCAAAAATGTCATCCATTATCGGTGTGATGGTTGGATTGGTCCTTTTTTCAAGTATGGTCGCATTTATCACTAGTGTATTTGAAGCCAAATTAGCTGAATTACGGCGAGGAAGAAGCCTCGTCCTGGAAAAGGACCATACCCTTATCTTAGGATTCGGTGATCGGATTATAGAAATCATTCGAGAACTTATTGAAGCAAATGAATCTGAACCGGATGCTGCCATTGTGATTCTGGCAGAAGATGACAAAGAGAGTATGGATAATATGATCCGAGATAATATTTCGGATTTTGTGACCACCCGAGTTATAACACGGTCAGGGGTCGTCACTAACATCAAAAACCTAAAAAAGGTCATGGCAGAAGAAGCTAAATCCATAATCATTATGAATAGCGCTGCCAGTTGGAGACCAAAAGAAGAACGAAAATTAGCAGATGCTCTCGTATTGAAATCCATCATGTCCATTATCGCCGTATGTGATGGCGAAGAACATCCTCCCATTATTTGTGAGATCCATTCAGATCGAGATCGAGATCTTGCAGAAAATATTTCCAATGGAACCGTTAAAGCACTCAACGAAGTTAGCGTTTTATCCCGCATGATTGCCCAATTGGCGTTGAGCCGGAATGGATTATCCGTGGTTTACAGCGATATGGTGGGATTCGATGGAAATGAATTTTATTTTTATCAACCGGATGAAGGTTGGGGTGGCCCACTCACTTTTGGTGAAAGTACACACCGATTCAAAAGTAGTACGCCCATGGGAATCCATAAGGCAGATGGTGAAATTATATTAAATCCACCACCGGAAACATCTGTTTCTGAAAACGATGAACTTATTGTTTTCGCCGAGGATGACTCAACTATTTATTATTTCAAGGAGCCTGTTTACAATGCCCGGGTTTCCGAGATCCCTCAAACAACCATAACCCTGCGTAGTCAACGGGTAGCCCTTTTAAATTGGACACCTAAAACTGGCATAATCATGGAAAAATTATGTAGTTATCTTCCTGCAGGATCAGAATTATGTACCTATGTACCCGAGATAAATGAAGAAATGGAATCTTTCAAAGAAAATTTATTAAGTATTTATCCTGAACTAAATATTTCCCTTAATCAAATGGATTTCAATGATCTTAATAAATTGAACGAAATTGATCCACAAAGTTTTGACAGTTTACTGATTCTATCACCTGGTGGTGCAACCATCGAAGAAATGGATGCTTTTGTAATCTCCTTGCTGATCCGTTTACGCCAAATACTGCGAAATTCCGGTTTGAGTCAATGGCCAAAACTCATTACCGAAGTAATGGACAGTGAAAATATTGATATCATCTTGAATAGCGGAGTGGAAGATTTCATGGTATCAAACCAATTTGTATCTCAAATAATGGCGCAGGTTTCGGAAGAACCATTGGCATTGGATGTATATGATGATCTTTTCCAGGCGGAAGGGAGTGAACTCTACATCAAACCTATTTCTTACTATTTCCCATTTGATGGGAAAGAATCGATCACTGTCGCTTATGGGGAATGTGTCCATGCCGCCCAATTACGTGGCGAAGTCATATTAGGAGCACAACTTCATCCCCGCCAAAAAGAGAAAGACAAAATGTTTGGTATTTCGTTAATCCCAGACAAGAATCAGGAGTTTACATTTACTCCAGAAGATGGTTTAATTGCTCTTGCTAAAGATGAAACATAATATTTTTTGAAAATCCAATTTTATGAAAACAGATCGAGATAAAATAAGGCTCACTACCTTGAGCCACGGCTCCGGCTGAGCATGCAAGATTGGTCCGGCTGACCTAGCCCAGGTTCTGGGTGATCTTAAAATGCAAACCAATGATTCCGTTGTTGTGGGCTTTGAGGGTTCCGACGACGCTGCCGTTGTGCGCCTAGATGATGGGAAGTTCATCGTTCAATCTGTGGATTTTTTCACGCCGATTGTTGATGACCCCTACCAGTTTGGTCAAATCGCAGCAGCCAATGCACTTTCCGATATTTATGCAATGGGTGGAAAGCCTCTTTTCGCACTGAATATTGTTGGATTCCCAATCAACGATTTACCCAAATCAATCCTAACTGAAATTCTTCAAGGTGGCGCTGATAAAGCCGCTGAAGCAGGAATCCCAATTGTCGGTGGGCATTCTGTTGATGATAAAGAACCAAAATACGGCATGGTTGTAACAGGGGAAGTTGATGAAGCTAAAATGTGGAAAAATTCAGGTGCTCAAGTTGGTGATATCCTGGTTTTAACTAAACCGCTGGGAACCGGTATCATTGCCACAGCCATAAAAAAAGGCGTAGCAAATGAAGAAAGCATCACTGCAGCCATTGAATCCATGGCAACATTGAATAAAGGTGCTGCCGATGCACTGGATGGTTTGAATGTTCATGCTGTTACGGATGTAACCGGTTTTGGTTTATTGGGGCATCTAAAAGAAATGTGCCAAGGAAGTAATGTGTCTGCAAAAATTAATTTTTCGGAATTAGCCTTTTTGCCCAATGTACGGCAACTGGCAGAAGCAGGCATTATTCCCGGTGGAACAGTACGAAATCTTGATTATGTAAAAGACTTTGTGAAATTTGATTTTACCCTTTCAGAAATAGATAAACTCTTGGCTGCTGATGCACAAACATCTGGTGGATTACTTGTCTCTCTTTCAGAAAATGATGCAGAAATTTTTATCGAAAATTTTGGGTCAATCGTAAAACCTATTGGCCAAATAATCCAAAAAGAATCCAATTTTATTTCAATAAAATAATATATACACGACTAAAATAGTCGTAAATAGTTCTTGATGAATAAATACGCATTCAAGTAACTTTCAGACTGGAATTTAGAACTATGTTAAAAATTACTCGAAAAGCTGAATATGCCCTTATAGCCCTTAGGCATTTAAATGGTATAAAAGATGGCAAATTAGCCACGGTAAAAGAAATCTCCACCCAATATGGGATACCTCAAGAATTGCTGGCAAAAGCGCTACAACAATTGGCACGTGCAAAAGTAATCGAGGCCACTAAAGGCCCATCTGGTGGTTATAAGTTGGTAAGAGATCCCCATGAGATCAACATGACAAATTTTTTCGAAATTTTGGAAGGCCCAATGGGTATTATGGATTGTTATTTTGACTCGGGCTGCAATCAATTGAGTGCTTGCAATATTCGCACACCAATCACCCGAATTAATGATTCAATCCGTACCATATTTAATAAATTGACACTAGCAGACATAACATACTAATGAATTTAAAAGATAAAGTAATTGATGTTTTAAAACTATGTTTTGATCCAGAAATCCCAGTGGACCTCTGGAGCCTTGGCCTTATTTACTCAATTGATATTGAACCATCTGAAAATGATAAAACGGATGTAAAAATCACTATGTCACTCACAACGCCGGGATGCGGGATGGGTAGCCAGATGGCAAATGATATTAAAGAAAAGGTATCAGCCATGGATGAGGTCAATGATGTGGATGTGACGGTTACGTTTGATCCACCATGGAAACCAGAAATGATGAGTGATGAAGCCCGGAGCAAACTAGGATTTGACCCGACACCAGTGCCAAAAAATGAACCTAAAATTGAAACGGAGTGGGAATAATGAGTGCAACAACACAAAACCAAAAATCGATTGAAGAGCAACAGCAAGTTTTTCAAAATGCAACCATCACAGCAACAAAAAGCGCAGTAAAACGTCTTAAGGGCGTCATGGCAACTGATGGAAAAGAAGATCATTTTTTACGTATGTCTGTGGAAGGTGGCGGTTGTTCCGGAATGACTTACAAAATGGATTTTGAAAATGAGAAAGGGGAATTTGATAAAGAATTTGAATCCAACGGACTCACTATTATTTGTGACCTGAAAAGTTGGCTTTACTTGAAAGATATTGAAGTGGATTATTCCGATGATCTATTGAATGGCGGATTCAAGATCAAGAATCCTAATGCAGATCGAACCTGCGGTTGCGGGACGAGCTTTTCCGCGTAAATCGAAATATCGTAATTATATAATTACATTTTAAATATTTACAAACTATGAGCAACGAGCAACAAATAATTGACGAAAGCCTGAAGAAGGATTACGCATACGGTTTTGTCACCGATATTGAATCCGAGACACTCCCACCAGGTCTTGATGAACATGTGATCCGCACCATTTCTGCTAAAAAAGAAGAACCGGAATGGCTGTTGGAATGGCGACTCAAGGCATATCGTCATTGGCTCAAAATGGAAGAACCAAAATGGGCGAAAGTGGTTTATCCGGAGATTGATTATCAAGCCATTAGTTATTATTCGGCTCCCAAGAAAAAAGAACTGGCCAGTTTGGATGAAGTGGATCCTGAATTGCTGGCAACTTATACCAAACTTGGGATTCCTTTAGAAGAACAAAAAATGCTGTCCGGTGTTGCTGTGGATGCTGTTTTTGATAGTGTATCCGTTGCTACAACCTTTAAGGAAGAATTAAAAAAGGCCGGTGTCATTTTTGGGAGCTTTTCAGAAGCAGTAAAAAATTACCCTGAAATGATTAAAAAATATCTCGGCTCAGTTGTTCCCTACACAGACAATTATTATGCTGCACTGAATTCAGCGGTTTTTACAGATGGATCATTTGTTTACATCCCCAAAGGGGTTAAATGTCCTATGGAGCTTTCAACGTATTTCCGGATCAACGAAGCCAATACGGGGCAATTTGAACGAACTTTGATCATTGCAGATGAAGGAAGTTACGTCAGTTATTTAGAGGGCTGTACGGCCCCGCAACGAGATGAGAATCAACTTCATGCTGCCGTGGTGGAACTGGTGGCACACAAAGATGCGACCATCAAATATTCCACAGTTCAAAATTGGTATCCCGGGCATCCGGAGACAGGCAAAGGTGGTATCTATAATTTTGTTACAAAACGCGGAATTTGTCTGGAAGAAAATTCTCATATCTCTTGGACTCAAGTTGAAACAGGTTCAGCCGTTACCTGGAAATATCCATCCTGCATTTTGAAAGGTGATAATTCGGTGGGAGAATTTTATTCCGTGGCGGTGACCAACAATTACCAACAGGCTGACACAGGTACAAAAATGATCCACATAGGAAAAAATACCAAAAGCACCATTATTTCCAAAGGGATCTCTGCTGGTAAAGGACAACAAACGTATCGCGGTGGAGTTAAGATCATGAAAGGTGCAGAAAATGCCCGCAATTTTTCTCAATGCGATTCTATTCTCATTGGCGATAAATGTGGCGCCCATACTTTTCCTTATATCGATGTTCGAAATCCGTCCGCACAAATGGAGCACGAAGCAACTACATCAAGTATCGGTGAAGATCAATTATTTTACTGCAACCAACGAGGGATTTCTTCTGAAGATGCAGTTTCTATGATTGTGAATGGATTTTGTAAGGACGTCTTTAAAGAACTCCCCATGGAATTTGCCGTGGAAGCAACCAAACTTATGGAAGTGACTTTGGAAGGAAGTGTGGGGTGAGATGTTGGAATATTGGAGAATACAAAAATGTTTATGTATTTAAGTGCGAATGTGTTCAAGGATTCGCATTTAACAAACAAAGATTGAAATAAACACTCAATAAATCCATCAGGAAAACTACGTTTTACGTTTTAAACAATTACGAACTATGTTAAAGATTGAAAACCTCCACGCCGGCGTTGAAGATAAAGCCATCTTGAAAGGGCTTAACCTATCCATTAAACCCGGTGAAATGCACGCTATTATGGGACGAAACGGTTCCGGAAAAAGTACGTTAGCAAATGTGATCACGGGTCGGGAAGGCTACAATGTTTCAAAAGGCGATGTTCTTTTTAACGGCGAATCTATTTTGGATTGGTCTCCGGAAGCTCGTTCTTTGGCCGGAATCTTTATGTCATTTCAATATCCGGTGGTGATTCCGGGCGTAAATAACACTTATTTTTTGAAAGCAGCCTTGAATGCAAAACGGAAACACGCAGGTAAAAAAGGATTGGATGCAGCCGGATTTTTGAAACTCATCAAAGAGAAACTGAAAAACGTGGATATGGATCCAAAATATCTCCAGCGAGCTGTGAATGATGGTTTTTCCGGAGGTGAAAAGAAACGAAATGAAATCCTGCAAATGCTCACATTGGAACCCACACTTGCCATTTTGGATGAGACTGATTCCGGCCTGGATATCGATGCTCTAAAGATTGTAGCTGAAGGTCTGAATAATTTTCGAAGCGCTGATCGATCTTTTCTTGTGATCACTCATTACCAGCGTCTTTTAAAATATATTGATCCGGATTTTGTTCATGTATTGATTGATGGACAAATTGTGAAATCCGGTGGAAAAGAGTTGGCATTAGAACTGGATGAAAAAGGGTACGGCTGGCTGGAATCATGAATCTTTCCAATTTCCAAATTGAATTTGATAAAATGATGAACCGAGACTATTTTTCGGATAAAGTTCATCCTATGCGACAGGAGGCATTTTCTAAATTCCTGGAAATGGGGCTACCTACAAAAAAATGGGAAGACTGGCAATTCACCAATTTATCATCCATATCGAAAGGAAAATTCCGACTATCTGAAGTTCAAGACACGCCAAAAGGGGATATTGATATTTCCCAATACGAAATTAATGATTTAGAAACGATTGTCA
>CAJWPW010000007.1 GCA_913045415.1 uncultured Fidelibacterota bacterium
ATTGTGTAAACGTCACCAGCCAAAAGCGTCCAACCAAAGAAGCAAACGCGGCGGGAAGATGCCTACTAATCGAATCCGATTTCTGACGCATAAACTCTCCCAACAAATCTAGTTGGATTCATTGGCCTTTCATTTATTTCTTTCCAGATTCCGCTTGTTCTTTTAGGACGCCAAAGTTCTCTAGGCTCTTTCAGGTTTAAGGTGTATTAAGTAAGGTTTGGTACAGCTTCTATAATTATTTCACTCATTTTAACCTCTTCTGGCTAAACGAATTCCATGTTAACAGGTTGAATTTCATGTACGGGCTTTTTTTCCAATGCCCAAATCCAAACTACAGAGTTGGTTATAATCAATAAATTAACAAGTATATACCTAAACCTTATGAGGGAATGTAAGGACTTTTACAGAAAATGTGGGGGGACAAAAAACCCCGCTACTAGGCAGAGGTTATCTAAAATGTGATTAAATAAAATATATAAATAAAAGCTATTACTTAAAATATCATATATAACGAAAAAATATCCGGATTAAACATTATTGAGACTCTTTTTGAGAATAATTTTAGTTTAGTCAATGCATTTACTTCAATTGTGATTCAGTCTTTGGTAGATATCCTTTTTCGATAAACGACATTATCCCAAATAATGCACCCCATGAATGAAATCTATCCGATGAAAGCCGCTCATCATCTCCTGTTCCAGTGATAGATGAATAATTTTCACTTACGTAACCCTTGTTATTCCACTCGGTCATGATGAGTTGAAGTGATTTTTCTGCCAGTTCACTTGCTGCTCCATAATATCCGGCTTTACGTAGACTTAAGTATGTCAGAAAATTAAGTGGTGGCCAAATAGCCCCTCTCCAATATTTTTGATTTAGAAATAGTGGGTCATCACGGGTGGTGGATGGCAACATCCATTCTCCGTAAAATTTATTGGTATCATAGAAATATTCAACTATACGATCCGTTTGATCTTTATATCCCAAATCCGCAAGCAATGGATAGAACATTGTAGGTGAAATACGTGAAGAAAGTGTATCTACATCTGTGCGGTAATTAAGGAATGCCCCAAAATCAGGATCCCAAATCTTTTGCATTTTATAAGAAAACTGTTCTGCTCTTTCGATTAATTCGTTTTGTTCTTTCTTGCGACCAATAACCCCAGCCATTTCAGCTAATGCATAGCAATCAGAAATGTATAAACTGTTAAGGCCAACATCCTGCAATTCTAATGTTTTCTTGTCTTTATTAAATGGGACACCCTTATACATTGGAGAATCATCCATTCCTGATTCATAGCCAGCTGCAACCCTGGTCCCAAAAACTGGTTCATTAAATGGATTAGCTGCTGGTGAAGAACCATAACTTAACAACCCATTATTAATCCTATCAGTTAACCACCAGCGATTCCAACCTAATAAATCATCAAACGTAGCTTCCAAGAACCATTTTTCAGAAAATTTCTTATATATTTCCTTCACCATGATTCCCCCGACTGGTGGTTGAGAGCGATCAAAAGATTTACTGCCATTCCCACGATTATCATTGGGGATGAATCCGCTTTCTGTTTTACCATGAAGATGTTCAATCACATTGGCATAAGCAAGTTCACGACTGGAGAGTCCAGTCATATAGGCTAGAAAAAAATTATCCCATCCAAACAAACAATAACCCCCATATTCTTCGTTCCATAAACGCCCAACTGTAGACACAACTCGATCATGTTTTGGTTCATAAATTAAGTTCCAGGCAATCCCGGCTTGTATAGCAATAAATGTTTCAGCTAGCAATCCATATTTTCCAGCTTCAGTTTGAAGCTTTCTCTCCTGGAAATCAATGGCATCCTTAATCTCGTCCAAGGAACGAAATTTACCAGTTGAAATCCCGACCTCACCATCTAACCAAACTGCCATGTATGGTGTATTAATATCTAGATAGGGATCGTTATCTATTATTTTAGATGTGGTGTAGACCACGGTCAGTGTACCTGAAGTTCTGGCTAACAAATGATCTTCATTTCTATGTAATGTACCTTTGCTGTTCCAAAGCATTCCTGATTCTATAATAATCTTGACCCTGTTATCAGAAATTAAATTTGGGGTAATTAAAATAACTACGTCGTCATCAATATGGGCTGAACGTACCCGGGCATCTAGTTCTTCCCATTTGATATCTAATTGAGTATAACTACCATCATATGTGTGTGGTCCAGGACGAATCAGTTCCACATCTTTTCCTCTTCTCCCAATGAGCGCTTCCCGTAAATACTGTTCTTCCAAATAATAGTGCTGTTTGAAAGCGATATTGATAGCGAATCCTTGTGGTAGTAACACTTGTTGTAACACAGAGCGAGTGTTCCATGTGTTCCATCCTCGCTGGAGATCATTCTGAATTTTTTTATACTCTAATAATTCTCTTCCAGATTCTTGTGTAAAAGCCAACCCAATAAATAATAGCAGTGGTATGATGCACTTAATCATATCCAAATCTACCCACCATACCACAAACAAAAAACCCGTCAAAGACGGGTTTTCATTGTAGCGGGGGCTGGATTTGAACCAGCGACCTCCGGGTTATGAGCCTCACGCATCTTCTTCGATTTTAAATTGGCTGGAAGGCAATACAGCGTCAAATTATTCCCACAAATAAATAGCCCCACGAATGTGGGGATTTGTGGTTTACTTCATTTCAAAAATTTTCCATTAACAAACATCTCTTTTAGAAATTCCAGATTATTCTTTTTCCATTAACAAATGTGTCTCATTTCTTGCCGTAGTCAAAAACGTAATAAACTCTGTTCCTCCAGTGCCTTCTCCCTCCTCTCCCTTTTTTTCTTGGTCAGAGATATAATGAATAGCCATTTCCAGATGCTTCTTTCTAAATATATTTAGACCAGATATACACTTTTTGTAGGCATCTTTTAGCTCAATACTTTTATTTTTGTTAAGATACTTTAGCAGTATGGGGTCTAATTCTAGTAAAGAAATAACTTTACTATGATTTGGTGGCATATATTTTCTCATCTGGATCAAGAATGGGCCAGATTTGTCACTGGGATGGGTAATGCCCAATCCAGCATCTAGAGTCTGCAGTAAGGAACTTTGTGCGGCACTACCACCAAAAAAAATCTTTGGTTCCTCATTTACCCCTTCATAAACAATTCCATCATCCGGCCAACCTTTCAGAAAAGGTCTCACCCTATGATAAAAAATATCCGCTCGGCAATGTTCATACATCCGTTCTAGAGCAAGGTTAATCTTATGGATAATGGAAGCAAGATCATTAAGTGAGGTGACCACAATATTAGATTTATTGTTTTTAATTGCATCTAAACAAGAAAATAGTTTAGACATTGCGCAACCTCCTACCGATTCTACTCCCACTGTAGCCAAATAAAACCAGTCTTCATCCTTACCTCCAAAGAAATTTTGGAGTGTTTTTAAATTTTCAGGTGCAATCGGACCATCAGGATCGATCCTCCGCCAGTTCGATAAAACAATGGATGCATGGCTGGCGATTGGGGGCCTACCTGATCGGTGTGCTATTTCCCAAAGAGGGATTGCGAGGTTCGCTGGGATAGATTTCACTGGTTCTTCACCCCAGTTTACATAGGCATTGGCAAACATGGATAATTGGCGCATAGATCTATCAAGCTCTGGGCCATTTTTTATCCCGGAAGGATCCAGCTGAGGAATATTATTTAAGGCATCTCGAAAATCATTATTATGAAGTAGCTCCGGCATAGCATTATTCAACTCATCCCAAGCACGGTAAGCAAGGGGCAATTCCAATAGTGGATCAGGATCGGGAAGAAATCCCCGCTCGGGATGAACATAGGTTGCAATTTTTTTCATAAAATTATGTACGTTTAATTTTACCATTTGTCGGTTTTATATAGCTAATATAAAACTTAATATTTTTTCTCTGTGTAATTTTAAGTTTTAACTTCAATAAAATACTGGCTGGTTAAATGAAAAACATCCTATGGAATCCACCTGAACCTAGTAAAACCCAGATGGCACAGTTTATGTACCGTGTAAATCAGGTATATGGTTTGGATATGAATTCTTACGATGAATTATTTAACTGGTCCGTAAATCATATTCCGGATTTCTGGGGCCAGATCTGGGATTACGCTGAAATAAAGCATTCAATTCCCTACTCAACCATAGTAGATGATGTAACAAAAATGCCCGGGGCAAAATGGTTTGCCGGGGCCAAACTTAACTTTTCCGAGAATTTGCTGCGCTATAGAGATGAAGAGCAGGCCATCGTATTTAAAGGGGAAGGTCAGCCAATACGCTCCATAACTTATAGTGAATTATTTTCTGAAGTTGAAAAATTGGCCCACTCCCTCAGAGAACTCGGTATTCAAAAAGGGGATCGTATTGCCGGGTTCATGCCTAATATGCCTGAGGCTGTCATTGCCATGCTGGCAACTGTCTCTATTGGCGCCATCTGGAGTTCATCATCACCAGATTTCGGCATTAAAGGCGTTTTGGACAGGTTTTCCCAGATTAGGCCGCGAATTATTTTTTCAGCGAATGGTTATTATTATAACGGCAAAGAATTTGATACACTTGCAAAATTAAAAGGCATTCTTAATGATCTGCCAAGCGTAGAAAAGGTTGTCATTGTTGAATACCTGAAATCAGGATTCAATGTAAAGGATATTGGAAATGCAGTTCTGTATCAGGATTTTATCGTTTCTGATCCCGAATCGCTTGTGTTTGACCAGCTCCCTTTCGATCATCCACTATATATTTTATATTCATCCGGTACCACAGGATTACCCAAGTCCATTGTCCATGGTGCAGGAGGAACATTGCTCCAGCATATGAAAGAATTGCATTTGCATTGTGATCTTAAACGTGAGGATACAATTTTTTATTTTACAACCTGCGGATGGATGATGTGGAACTGGCTGGTCAGTTCCCTTGCTGTCGGTGCAACAGTCGTCCTTTATGATGGTTCCCCATTCTACCCGGATAAGAATGCCATGTGGGATATGGTAGATGAACTGGGCATTACAGTCTTTGGTACAAGCGCAAAATTTATCGACGCCTGCAATGACGCAAATGTCCGCCCCGGGGAAAATTCAGATCTCTCAAATTTAAGAGCGATTCTTTCCACGGGTTCACCTTTGGTGGATGAAAATTTTGATTATATATATGAACACATAAAAAGTGATATCCTGCTTGGATCCATATCCGGGGGTACAGATATCATTTCTTGTTTTGCAGCGGCAAACCCCATGCTGCCAGTCTATCGTGGAGAATTGCAATGCCGCGGCTTGGCGATGGATGTTCATGCTTATAGTCCTTCTGGACAATCCATGATCAATCAAAAAGGCGAGTTAGTCTGTAAATCTCCTTTCCCATCCATGCCCATTTATTTCTGGAATGATGAAAATGGGTCCAAATACCAAAAAGCATATTTTGATCACTATCCCGGCGTCTGGCGCCATGGTGATTTTATTGAATTGAATGAATATGGCGGCATCCGCATCTTTGGTCGCAGCGATGCCACACTGAATCCTGGAGGCGTACGAATTGGGACCGCTGAGATCTACCGGGTTGTAGAATCATTTTCGGCAATTGAAGACAGTCTGGTCATTGGGCAGGAATGGCAGGGGGATCAACGTGTCATTCTTTTCCTGAAAATAAAAAACCAGGGGTCTCTTTCAGATGATCTGTCAATCAGGATAAAAACAGCTATTCGATCTAATTGTTCACCAAGACATGTTCCGGAAAAAATCCTGGCAATAGCGGATATCCCTTACACCATCAATGGGAAAAAAGTGGAAATTGCCGTAAAGAAAATTATTCAGGGTGAAGATGTCACAAACCGGGACGCATTGGCAAATCCGGAATCGCTGGAATACTTTAAGTCTATTCCAGAATTATCAGTTTAAATCATTTCGCAGAGATTCTTGCCCGTCTTTTCAAGCATATTTCTAATCATTGCTTTTTCCATTGATAATGAATCCATGTCAAAATCTACCACGCCCCCACAAACAATAAATCCCACGAGTGTATTTATTAGTGTTCTAATCAAAAGGTGGTCTCTTATTGGGGTAATATTTTCATTCGGAATCCAAGACGTTTAAACCACGATCTATTAAATGTTTCTCTTTACTATTTATTTTTGAAATTGATATTAACGCATTTCTAACATCCGTGTACTCTCTGGAACCTTTTTTTAATAATTCAAGTATTTCTAAAAATAGTAACCATGCTTCAGACTTTTCATTTTTTAGAAGTTTAATTATCTCTTTGATTCGTTTGAAATTTTTTCCAGTTTCACGAATTGACCTTATTTCGTTATAAATTAAAAACTCGGATTTTTCTTTTTCACTATATTTAATTTCTTTGGCAGTTTCTTCTGATTTAGATGGATAAACATCAAATTTAGTTTTATCTGCTGAACCAGAGAATACAGATGAAATCTTTATACCAACTGCCATATCATAAATTCCCCATTCAGGTTGAAATAAAACATCCCCAGTTGAGCTTGTAACTGTACAGTTATCAAACGTCATTAACACATTTTTTCCCAATATTTTATGAATTTTTTTAAGGACGCCTATAACCTCAATGCCAGAAACGAATTCTAAATGAACGACACGTTCTCTCTTTATATTTAATGTAATTAAATCGTATTCTGTCGCATCTTCTAATGGAGTCATTAAATTACAAATTGGACCAACGGGAGATCCAAATCCTTCGGTATGGTAAGAGATTCCATGCCCATCTAATTCTTTATTATTTACAGAAATTTGGGTTGGCCCGGTTGTTCCAATATATATTTCTTTATTAATTGAATTTTTTAGTAATCTTGTAAATAGTCCAGAAACTTGTAATCCAGAAGAATATTCACAGGTAGAAATAATTTCAGAATCTATAGCGACCTCCACAGATTCAGCCCCACCTTTTCTAAAACACATTTGATCAGCAAAATCTTCTAATACTTGGGTTAAATGACGGCAACTTTTTGTTACAAATAATTGAGGTTGTGGATTTGTAATGTCATAAGGTGTGCCTACTGCCTCTACTGTTAATGGTATTTTTTTAACCTTTTCATCATCCAAACACGATTTACTTTCACTTAAAGATGATAAAAGACCTGCACCATAAATAGTGTAATTATCAACAGTCCCTACTAAACCATACTCAACAGTCCACCAATGAAGTCTTGTTAATAGCGCAGACTCCGAAAGAATCGTTACAGTATTTAATTTATTATTTAAACCTTCCTCTGCTTGTTTAATCTCTTCTTTTGTAGTTGATGGATAACCTTTCATAATTGATAAATGTCTCATTGCCTCATAAACTTCTTTATCCTGTTTAGTAAACATTGCTTTAACTCCAATTTCACCGAAACGATGTAAATAAACAGAATATTCAGTATCATAAAGCATTGGTGCATGCCCTGCGGATTCATGTACAATATCTGGTGCTGGTGTGTATAAAATTTGTTCTATGGATCTCATATCTAATGCAATTGCAAGAACTTTTAATTCTTGTAATTCCATAAATGCTTGTGGTGGAATAAACCCATCGACAACAATTGCCATCCAACCAAGCTTACTTAAGCATTTGTTCATTTCTTCAATGGATGGAATTTTTTCAATAGAGATACCTGTTTTTCCAAGGCCTTCATTATAAATTGGGTGTGCACTAGATTTTAATTGATGTGATAGTTGTCGCATTACATAGCGCCACACAGCTTGATCCCGAGCATTATAATATAAATCATAATCCTGATTTGCGATAAACTGATGTAAATGTTTTGGTATTTTCTTAAATATTACTTCTTGAGAGAAGCTCATTATCAACTCCAATATAAATTATCAAACCCAGCAATAGTTTTATCATATCCAAATCTACCCATCATCCCACAAACAAAAAACCCCGGGTAATCTGGGATTGACGGTATGGCTAGGCAAAAGAGTAAAGTTTATTGATGAAACTGGGAGATTGCAACTCTTCAACAGGTAAACAAAAGAGAAAAACAACTTTTTTAGAATAATATTTTGTAATTTCAATTTAATGACTAATATAATCCTTTATTTTTAGCATTAATAGAATTTATATATGGATTTAGATTCTAAAGACAAACATTTATTGGAAGAACTCCAGGCGAATAGCCGTATCACAAATGCTGAACTGGCCAAACGCATAGGGCTCTCCCCCAGTAGCACTTTAGAACGCGTGAAAAAGCTGGAAGTCAGCGGATTTATCGAAAAATACATCACTCTTTTGAATCCGAGAAAAGCTGGCTATTCCTGCTTCACATTTGTGGAAGTAAAATTAGCCCGTCATGGAGAAACACCGGTGGAAGATTTTATTAGTTCCATTGCTCATATTCCGGAAGTACTCGAATGTCACCACATTACCGGTGAAGCAGATTTTCTACTCAAGGTGGCAACCAAAGATATTCCCGCCTATGAAGAATTGATTCTTCATCAATTATCTGCTCTTGCAAACGTTCAATCAATGAAAACTTCTGTGGTTCTTTCTACTTTTAAAAACGAAACAAAACTTACGGTTTAACCATGGCTCTCGTTCCTTCCTACATTCAGCGATTAGCCAATTATACACCCGGAAAACCCATTAGCGAAGCACAGCGGGAATTTGGTTTTGAGAAATTCATTAAACTGGCTTCCAATGAGAATCCCCTGGGACCATCTCCAAAAGCGATGAAAGCGGTGCAATATTCTCTAAACAAACTTCACCGCTATCCTGATTCTTCCGGATACGAACTTCGCGCAAAACTGGCGGAACGGTTTAACGTAAAAATAGAAAATGTCATTTTAGGGGCCGGGTCTGAGGGAATCATATCTACTATAATGCGTACTTTTTTGTTACATGATGATGAACTTATCAGCGCTGAAAATTCTTTTATCGGCTTTAGAGTATTGGCAAATGCATCGGGACGGCGGACACACTGGGTACCTATGAAGAATTACCATTATAATTTAGAAGCCATTGCGGATAAAATTACAGATTATACCAAGATCATTTATATCGCAAATCCCGATAATCCAATGGGGACCACGATTTCCCGGGACGAGTTTGATAGATTTTACAAACATGTTCCGGAACGGGTATTGATTATTTTGGATGAAGCTTATTATGAATATGTACAGGATTCTCCTGACTTTCCTGATTCCATGGCTTACCGTTATGATAATGTAATTACACTACGGACTTTTTCAAAAGTGTATGGATTGGCCGGTGTTCGAATCGGCTATGGCTTTGCACACCATACACTCATTGAGAATCTGATGAAGGTAAAGGAACCATTTGAACCTTCATTTGTTGCACAAGCAGCTGGGCTGGGTGCACTGGAAGATATGGAATTTTTGCTGAAATCCATTGAAACCAATAAAACCGGAATGGCATATCTCAAAAAAGAATTAAATCAACTTGGGGTCATGCAAATCCCCAGCGCTGCAAATTTCATCACTACTGTTTGGGAATCGGAAGAAAAGGCAAATAATCTCGTACAGGAACTATTGGAAAATGGTATTATCGTCAGGTTCCTCAAAGGGTTTGGCTGGCCGAACTGCATACGTATTTCAATCGGCCTGCCGGAAGAAAATCAACAATTCATTGCATGCATTAAGGAAATCCTGTGAGCAGTCAGCCCTATTCTATCAAGGGTTTTGACCATTGCGAACTCTATGTGGGCAACGCAAAACAGACTGCTCACTATTATCAAAGCACCATGGGATTCAGGCCAATTGCATATCGGGGCCTAGAAACGGGCAGCCGCGACAGGGTGAGCTACGTTCTTAACCAGAATCACATAAACCTTGTAATTACTTCCCCCTTGGAAAAAAATACGGATATAGGTGCACATATCGACTGCCACGGAGATGGGATAAAAGATGTGGCTTTTACCGTGGATGATTCGGAAATGGCATGGAAAACATCTATTGATCGGGGAGCAATAAGTGTTCTTAAACCTACACTTATCAGGGATGAAAATGGTGAAACGCGGATCTCATCCATTGAGACCTTTGGGGATACCATCCATACATTTGTTGAACGAGACCAGTATGAAGGTCCATTTCTGCCTGGGTTTCAGGCCTATAACTTTGGGCGAGAGAATAAAACTGCTGGCCTAGTTCACATTGACCATGTGGTCGGGAATCAGCCCGATGGCGAAATGCAATCGGTCTGCGATTATTATGAAAATGTCTTTGGCTGGCACCGCTTCTGGACCGTTGATGACAAAGATATTTCGACGGAATATTCTGCTCTGCGATCTGTGGTTATGGCTAACGATAATGAAATTGTAAAAATACCTATTAACGAACCGGCAGATGGTTTAAAAAAATCCCAGATCCAGGAATTCATTGATTATTATGGAACTGCCGGTGTCCAGCACCTGGCCCTGTCCACCCGTGATATTATTTCAACGGTAGAAATAATGCATACCAATGGTGTGGATTTCCTTCCAACACATCCCTCCTATTATGAAAATCTTACAAAGCGGGTAGGACCAATTGATGAAGATATTGAAACCCTCGCCCGGCTTGGAATCCTGGTAGATGTAGATGAGAATGGCTATATGCTGCAGATTTTCACCAAACCGATCCAGGATCGACCGACACTATTTTTTGAGATCATACAGAGGAAAGGATCTAACAGTTTTGGGAAAGGAAACTTTAGGTCATTGTTTGAATCTATTGAACGGGAACAGAAAAGAAGGGGAAATCTGTAATGAAATTCGCAACTTACACTCTGGAAGGTAGTCTCCAGCCACGATTCGGATTTAAAAAAGATAAATACATTGTTGACGTACTCCATGCCGCCATTTGGGCCAATGAGTCCAAAGGGAATTCCAGTTTTCTTGAAATCCCCTCCACCCTAAAAATGGCTTTGGATAACTGGGGAACTAATTTCGTTAAATTGAAAGAATTGGATGACTGTCTGCCGGACATAAATATTCAATCTCATTCCGTGGGAGGAAAATCTATTGCCTTCTTGATGAACGAAGTCCAACTACTGGCACCTGTGCCAGATCCGCAATCGTTTCGGGACTTCTACGCTTTTGAACAACACGTTCGCGCTGCCAGAAAACTAAGGGGCCTTGAAATGCATCCTGACTGGTTCAGGATTCCTATTTTTTACTTTTCCAATCCCGCTGCAATCTACGGTCATGGATCAGAAATCCCTTACCCCAGAAAAACAAACGAACTGGATTTTGAACTGGAATTTGCTATCATTATTGCTGGTGCAGGGTCAGATATACCCAGTAAAGATTCAGACCGGCACATTGCGGGCTATACCATCTGCAACGACTGGTCTGCCAGGGATCTCCAGCGGGAAGAGATGGCTATGAGCCTAGGGCCTGCAAAAGGAAAAGATTTTGCAACGAGTTTTGGTCCTTACATGGTAACTCCGGATGAATTAGAAGATGCCTGGGATGAAAACGGGAAACTCAACCTACGTATGACCTGTCATGTGAACGGCACTCTGATTTCCGATGGAAACACCAATGATCTATATCATTCTTTTAAAGATATGATAGAACGGGCGTCCATGAACACCAAAGTACTTTCTGGAGATTATTTAGGGTCAGGTACCGTAGGAACTGGATGCATTCTGGAATTGAGACCTAAAAACACTGGTGGTTGGATAAAAAAGGGTGATGTCGTCACACTAGAAGTAAAACGACTGGGGGTATTAGAAAATAAAATTGTGTAAAATCAGACATGCACAGAAAAAGCACGAGGAACATGAAGAAATTTCTTCGTGATATCAGGATTTAACAAAAGGGAACAAAATGCCTTTTTATCAAAAACGGGGAAGAATACCAACAAAAAGACATATCCAGTTCCGAGATGAGAATGGAAACCTTTACTGGGAAGAACTTATCAGTCGGGGTGGATTTAGTGATATCTATTCCAATGTGTACCATATTCACCCTCCTACCAGCGTGGAAACGATTGGTGAATTTAAAAAGATCAATCTGCAAACAGCCGATCACACACATCGCCCCCACCATATACGTACTTCCAATGTAGAATCAACCGGTGATGCGATATCATCGCGCATTCCACTATTTTTTAATTCGGATCTGGTTATTTCCAAAGCACATGTAACAAAATCTATGGATTCACTGTACCGAAATGGACACGGAGATGAAGTGCTCTTTATCCATTCCGGGTCAGGAGAATTAAAATCAAATTTCGGGAATTTGAATCTTACTTTAGGAGATTATGTGGTGATTCCCCGTGGTGTTATATGGCAAATGACTGTAAATAAATCCATGCGGATTTTAGTAACGGAATCATTAGGGCCCATTAAAACACCAACTAAATATCGAAATCAATTTGGTCAACTCCTGGAACACTCCCCTTTTTCAGAGCGAGACATCCGTACACCCAAATTTTCCAAACCCGTGGATGATAGATTCGTTGAGATTGAAGTAAAGCTTGAGAATGGCATCCAAACCTATGGCTATAAGCATCATCCCTTTGATCTGATCGGTTGGGATGGTTACTATTTCCCCTATGTATTCAACATCAATAATTTTATGCCAATTACTGGAAAAATCCACCAGCCGCCCCCGGTTCACCAGACATTCCAAGGGAGTGGATTTGTGATCTGTTCTTTTGTACCCCGGCTATTCGATTACCACCCTGAATCCGTCCCAGCACCCTATGCTCATAGCAATGTGGACTCTGATGAAATCATTTACTATATCGAAGGCCACTTTATGAGTCGGAAAGGAATTGAAAAAGAATCCATTACTTATCACCCCATGGGACTTCCCCATGGTCCGCATCCGGGCAAAATCGAAGAGTCACTGGGATCCGAGGAAACCAATGAACTGGCCGTAATGATCGATACTTTTAAACCCCTCAATATGACGGAATCAGCCCTGGATTTGGATGATGAAAAATATCCATATTCTTGGATCAAATCATGATCTTTGTCCCCGTAGGCCATCCATGACCTTCGGGTTATGAGATCGACCTAAATCCACAAACAAAAAACCCGTCAAAAGACGGGTTTTCTCTAAAATGATCGAATATATCTCATGCATTCTTTCTAGCCATTTCTATTTTTTTCATCACTTGCAAAATATGCTTTTCAAGACCATCGAAGTCATTATCTTTCAAATATTCTTTTGAAATTAGTTTTGAACCCATACCTAAACAGTAAGCCCCCGCATTAAACCATTCAGATATATTATCTAAGTCGGCAGTAACACCTCCTGTTGGCATGATTTTCAACCATGGGCAGGGAGCTAAAACGGATGAAATAAATTTAGGACCAAACACGCTTCCTGGAAATAATTTCAGCACTTCAGCACCTAGTTTTTCCGCAGTTATCATTTCCGTTAAGGTCCCACACCCTGGTGTCCAAGGAATATTATTTTTTACGCATACTTTTGCTATAGATTTGTCTAAAAATGGTGAAACGATGAAGCTTGCCCCAAGATCAATGAACATTTTTGCTTCCTCATTGGTTTTTACAGATCCCACGCCTAAGGAAAAGCCGGTGTCGTTAACAAAATGTATTACAAGTTGTTTAAAATTGCCCATAGCTTTTGGACCGCGATTTGTGAATTCCAAAATTGGTAAACCACAATTAATAATTGTATCTAAAACTTTTTTACAAACAGTTATATCATCATGGTAAAAAAGAGGAACCAACCTATGCTCTCTTATTTTTTGTATTAATGACATATTCACTTTTAAGAGAATATTTTATTTATTGATCGATTGCCTTTGATTAAACTGATATTCGTAAAGAGACTTGATGCTAATATTGGATTAATAATAAAAAGTATGCCAATAATAATTTTGTAAATATGTTTCATAGCATCATCCATTAATATTTATTAATCAGTGGGTATTAGTGGTACTATACAAACTATAAAGAATCTTCCAGCAGAGTAATATTACACACCACGAATCCTAAATGTCTATAAACAAAAAACCCCGATACTTGGCGGCTTGGAGTTATTTCAACAGCACCATCTTCTTAGTCTGCATATACTCACCAGCCTGTATCTGGTATAGGTAGATACCAGCACTTACAGATTTGCCATAATCATTGGTGGCATCCCATATTAGTGACTTGTAGCCAGCGTCTTGGGTATGGTTTACTAAGGTCTTTACCTGCCTGCCAAGCATATCGTAGATGGTAATATTAACATGACTGTTTTCTGGGATGTCATAGCGCAGTGTTGTTACTGGGTTAAACGGGTTGGGATAGTTTTGATAGAGTTCAAACTGATTTGGAATTGTTGTATTTGCCAAACTTAAATACTGAATATTAAAATAATGGAAGCCTATTTCGGTAGCTCCTTTGTCATCCATTGCCATAATTTGGACCGAATCCAGCCCGCTAAACCCGGGATCAGGTGTATAAATGAAATTCCTCTGATATCCACCAAACGTTTTAAAAGTGCCGTGCTGAGGTGGAATGTTAGCACTATTCCAGATGATGGTCCCATCGTCATCGTCACTATTAATCGCAGCAGTGATGGTTGTATCAACCATCACTTGAAAAATAATAGGATGGACGTTGGGGGATTCGTTGGGGATATTATCGCATACATACGCCAGTGAATCAATGAGTTCACTATTGACGTAGAATTTTTCTGTCCAGTCGCCATAGCAGTCATATCCCAACGGAAAAGAGGCCTCCTGATACCAGTCACTCCTGGGGTATATTTCCAGCCACTCGGGCCAGTAGTTGGTGCTATCTCCCGGAACTAAAGAAATTTGATAATCATAAGCTCCATTTTTATAAAACATCCATTTCAGAGTATCCGTCTTATGGAGGCTCATCACCATCAGGTAGGACCACCAAGTTTCTCCCGGATTAACATGTTGCCGAAAGGGTGCGTTTTCTGATATTGCCGTTCTCAAATCCGCCAACGATGTGATGGGGTAGGATGACGAAATGAAATTCTTGAC
>CAJWPW010000008.1 GCA_913045415.1 uncultured Fidelibacterota bacterium
CAATATTTCTTATCCAAATTATAATTCCTTTAAAATTATTAATTGTACTATTGTTTCATTGATTGAAAGTTGGGGAAATAATTGGACTTGTACTATTGCAAAAAAATCAATTTGATTATTATTCTAAAGAAAATATTATTTTTCTTGTAGTGGTCATTAGGAAGTTAAAATTTATTGAAAATGCCGTAATATCAGATGATGTCAGAATCATAATATTCAATAATTCTTTAAACTATTAATGAAAATAATTCTTAAACCTGAGATTAAGCAAATTACAGAAAATCTAGATCTTTTTCCTATAATCAGAAATGGATTTGTTGCTTACTCTGAAGGAAAATCTGTTGTTCCTCCTGTAGGTGAACTCTCTTTTAAAAATCCCCCTGGAGATGTTCATATCAAATATGGGTATATCACTGGTGATAAATATTATGTCATTAAGATTGCATCCGGGTTTTATCAAAACGAAAAGTTGGGTCTCTCTAATGGTTCTGGTCTCATGTTGCTATTTGACCAGAAAACAGGAAAAAATGTTGCATTACTCTCTGATGAAGCCTATCTCACGGATGTACGGACTGCGGTAGCCGGAGCGATTTGCGCACAACAATTCGCAAATGAGATCCATTGTATTGGTGTGATCGGTACCGGCCTTCAGGCTAGAATGCAGGTGGAGTATTTAAAGAAAATTACGGCATGCAGGAAAGTGATGGTGTGGGGGAGAAACTCGAAAAAATCGAAGGAATATAGTTCTTACATGATGAAATTGGGATTTGAGGTAAAAATATGTGATTCACCAAAATATATAACGGATTCTTGTAATCTCATTATCACAACCACTGCTGCCACTGAACCCATTTTATTTGCTGATGATATTCAGCAAGGAACGCACATAACAGCAATGGGATCGGACACACCGGCAAAACAGGAGTTGGATAGTAACATTCTGGGCAAGGCAGATTGTGTGATAGCTGACAGTATTTCTCAATGTATAGAGAGGGGAGAGATATCCCACGCAATAAAAGATGGAAAGTTGACGAAAAACAATCTTGTTGAATTAGGGCACGTTTTGAATGGCCAACATCCAGGGCGAACTTCGCAAGACCAAATAACAGTGGCTGATCTTACGGGTGTAGCAGTTCAGGATATCCAAATTGCCACGGCGGTTTATGAATCTTATATGGAGAATGAATCATGAAATTTGAATTATTTGAATTAGAGAGAAACCAATCTCTTTTTGAAAACGAAGTGGATTATAATTTATCTGAAAGTGGTGTTCACCCGCTGAAAATGAGCGAAATCCTGACTGATGATGAACAAAGGGAGTTATTAAATAAAAATTTGTACTATGGATATACCAATGGTACCCCGGAGTTAAGACAAAGGGTTGCGGATATGTATGGTGATACATTTTCCATTGAGAATGTTTTGATTACCTCTGGTTCTGCTGAAGCGAACTTTCTTTCTATCATGACCCAGCTTGAATCGGGGGATGAGATTATTTATATGGTTCCCAATTACCTCCAGATCTACCACTTGGCCCGCAGTTTTGGAATTATTGTAAAAAGTCTTCCTTTGCATCAGGAACTTGGCTGGCAGTGGGATCTTGATGAACTTAAATCTATGGTCACACCCAAAACAAAAATGATTGTCGTCTGTAATCCCAATAATCCAACAGGAGCTTTGATGAATCCTGAGGTAATGGATGGAGTCATTGAAGTTGCTCGTGAAACGGGTTGTTGGATTCTTTCCGATGAAGTATATCGTGGTGCAGAATTGGATGGGGTAGAGTGCAGATCTTTTGCAGGCGCAACAGACAAAACAATAGTAAATGCAGGTCTATCAAAAGCCTATAGTTTACCGGGGCTTCGGCTCGGGTGGACTGTTGGATCTGAAGCGTATATAAATCGCGCTTGGTCTTTTCATGATTTTACTGTTATTAATGTGGCATATTTGAGTGATTGGGTGGCCTCTAAAATTCTGGAATATGGTCGTAGAAGAAAGATATTAGACAGAACCAAAGACCATTTAAATCATAATCTTAATATGCTGTGTGACTGGGCTGAACATGTTCCAGCTTTAACAATTACTCGGCCAAAAGCTGCAGCTATCACTTTTGCTAAATTAAATATTCCCATGAGTTCGGAAGAATTTGTTTTCAACTTGAGAGATAATTTTAGTGTTTTATTAACAGCAGGGAAATGGCATGGAATGGAAGGATTTGTTAGGTTTGGTTATGGGACACCTGAAGAATATGTCAGAAGTGGGCTTGACCGGGTATCGGACTTTATAAGAGGAATTGATTAAATATTCAATCAGTTTCGTATCGAAAAAACAATTCCAGTTCCGTAGATTGTCCCCCCTCTTTTTTAACTAATCCTAAGAAATAAAAATGACTCTAATTAACCCTTATATTTTTCGTGAATATGATATCCGCGGTAAAGTAGTAGAAGACTTCCCCGAACACGTTGTTGTTAAACTAGGTAAAGCCTTTGGCACTTTCGTGAAACGAGCCGGTGGTCAGGAAATTGCCTTAAGTGGCGATATACGCCTCACTACACCTGATCTTATGACTTATTTTAAAACGGGTGTACTTTCTACCGGAATCGATATTATCAATCTCGGTATTATCCCAACACCGGTGAATTATTATTCCATGTTTTATTTAAATGTGTCGGGCGCTGTACAGATCACGGGAAGTCACAATCCCCCAGAATTCAACGGTTTCAAATTCTCCTTTGATAAAAAAGCTTTTTTTGGTGATGATATCCAATCCTTGTATCAACTCATGGATAAAATGGATTTTGAAATAGGGAAAGGGACGGAAGCACGGTTTAAGATTCTGCCTAAGTATAAAGAAATGATCCTGGGAAAAATTAACATTGAACGACCTATGAAAGTGGTTATGGATTGTGGGAATGCTGCGGGTGGAATTAATGGACCGGATGTGTTCAATGCTCTTGGGATTGAATTGAAAGAATTATTTTCTGAACCAGACGGGACGTTCCCGAACCATCATCCTGATCCAACTGTTGAAGAAAATCTCCAATATTTAATCGCAGAAATGAAAACAGGTCAATACGATGTTGGGCTGGCTTTTGATGGTGATGCAGATCGAGTTGGCGTGGTGGATGAGACGGGTGATATCATTTGGGCAGACCAACTTATGGCACTTTTTTTGCCGGAAATAATTGAAAACGGGGAGGATATTCTTTTCGATGTAAAATGCTCCCAGGCTTTGGAAGATATGATCAACCGGTATGGTGGGAATCCCATTATGTGGAAAACAGGCCATTCTCTCATAAAGCAAAAAATGGGAGAGTTGAATTGTAAGTTTGGTGGTGAAATGAGTGGCCATATATTTTTTGCAGATGATTATTTTGGATATGATGATGCCCTTTATGTGGGTGCACGATTGGTACAACTCTTATCCCGAACAGATAAAAAACTCTCTGATTTGAAAGCAGAAATTCCAGTTTATTATTCCACACCTGAAATGCGAATGGAGGCTGAGAGTGACGAGGAAAAATTCAGGATCGCAAAAAAGGCCATCGCATATTTTTCAGAAAATTATAATTGTAGTACTGTGGATGGTGTTCGCATCAAATTTGGTGATGGCTGGGGACTAGTTCGTTCGTCGAATACGCAACCTGTGATTGTCTGCCGTTTCGAAGCTAATTCTCTTGAACGTAGGGATGAGATTATGAATCTGGTCTTAGAAAAACTCAAGGAGTTCGGCAATTTGGAATTGGGCGGACATTAAATGTCAACATTTAATGAATTGATTACCTTTATTAGGAAGGAAGTGAATCGTGACCTAAAACGGCTTCCGATCCCGAAAAGGCCTGTTTACCTTTATGAGCCAATCCGTTTTGCGCTCCGTGGAAATGGAAAAAGGTTCCGGCCGATTCTTGTACATCTTGCAGGACGCGCTAACAATGCAGATCCGGATTCGTTAATGAAAATTGCCCTAGCGGTTGAATTGCTTCATAACTTTACTTTAGTTCACGATGATATTATGGATAACGATAATATGCGCCATGGACAAGCGGCGGTTCATTCTAAATGGGATGAATCAACAGCAATACTTGCAGGTGATGGAATTAATGCAATTGCACAAATATTATTAAGTGGAATTCCGGATGGCTCTAATGAAATTTGTCGTTTCTTTAATCAGGCAACCCTGGAAGTATGTGAGGGACAAGCCTTAGACAAAGAGTTTGAGAATGATTTGTCTATTACTGAAGATCAATATTTAGAAATGATCGAGAAAAAAACGGGATCATTGCTAGGGGCTTGTGCAGCGTTGTCGGCTACACTTGTTGGCGCTGACCAAGAAGTGATTAATTATTTTGATCAATTTGGTCGTGCTTTGGGAAATGGATTTCAGATCCATGATGACCTTCTCGAAATCTATGGAAACCCGAATGAAATGGGAAAAAGCCTTGGTAGCGATATTGCGGTAGGAAAGCAAACTATGATGGTAATAAAAGCACGAAACTTATTTGGAAAAGAATGGGGTGAGATAATAGGTGATCCAGAAAGAATCGATTTCATGGATAAGATACGGTCCTTTTTCACTGAAAACGGGATAGAAAATGAAACTAAAGGTCTTGCCCAAACTTATTTTGACCTAGCTCGGAATTCCCTTGAAAAGATCGATGGAATCAACTGCAGCGAACTTTTTGATTTTGTTAATTTAGTAGAAACTAGGAGCTATTAATGTCTGATAGATTTGACCCTGAAAATATGTTTGGATCCATCTGGGATTTCCCGGACAATCTTGCCGATGCTATGAAATTGGGGAATGAAATTTCAATGAAACATTCCTATACTAATATTCGCAATGTGGTTATTGCGGGAATGGGGGGATCTGCCATTGGTGGTGATGTTGTGTCTGTTTTGGAAAAAGATAATTTGAATGTACCTTTTGTTGTTTGTCGAGGTTATTCACTCCCAAATTGGGTGAATGAAAATACATTGGTTGTTTGTTCATCCTATTCCGGGAACACAGAAGAAACACTTTCAGCATTGGATGATGCTATATTAAAAAATGCCCAGATTTGTGGTATAACCACAGGTGGAAAAATCGCCAACAAACTAAAAGAATTGGATAAAGATGTAGTATTGATTCCATCTGGGCTTCAGCCACGTGCTGCCCTTGCTTTCTCGTTTGTTCCCATGGCAAAATGCCTAGAGGAAGCAGGCGTTTTAACTTTGAGTTTCGATAATTGGATGGATAGTTCAATTGGCGCCATCAATCGTGCTCGGGAAATCTACAGCCTGGGAAATGAAAAAAATCCAGTCTATGAATTGGCTCAACAGGTATATGATAAAATTCCAGTAATTTATGCAGACAATTCAACTTTGGGAGTGGCTGCTCTTCGGTTGAAGGGACAAATTTGTGAAAATGGTAAAATGCTCGCTTATCATAATGAACTCCCTGAATTCAATCATAATGAAATCGTGGGATGGGAAAATAATCCTGACATTTTTGAAAAATTATTTGTGCTTTGGCTTACGGATGCCGAAGATAATGCCAGAGTGAAATATCGCGAGAAAATTACCCAGGATATCCTGAATGAAGTGGGTGTAGACCAGTACGTTTTAGAAATGACAGGAAATTCATTTCAAGAACGATTTCTTCATATGATTTACTATGGAGATTGGTTAAGTTATTGGTGTGCAATTCTCCATGGGACTGATCCAAGTCCTGTGAAGAAAATTTCAAGACTTAAGGAAGAATTATCGAAAAGACCATGATTCCTGTAAAAGTACTTAAGATTTCATACCATCCGGAAAGCAGAAGTTATGCTGTGATTTTAAAGGAAATTTCTGGTGAAATATGTCTCCCTGTTATTGTAGGCTCATATGAAGCCCAATCCATAGCCCTTGCAATCGAAGTGGTTGAGACGCCTCGTCCCTTGACTCATGATTTAATCTGTGATGTTATTACCGGTATAGATGGATCATTGAAAACAGTCAGAGTGAGCCATTTGACGGATGGTGTTTTTTATGCGCAAATGGAATTGGAATCAGATGTTATTGGGAATCGAATAATTGACGCACGTCCCAGTGATGCTATAGCAGTTGCACTTCGAATGAAGGCGCCGATCTTAGTTGCACCCCGTGTATTGAAGGATGCAGGTGTAAAAGAAGACATGTTGAAAGACGCCAAAAAACCTAGAAAAAAACCAGAATTTTCTTTAGAAGCATTGAAAGAAAAATTGAAAGAGGCAGTAGAAGAAGAAGAATATGAATTTGCAGCAAAGCTGCGAGATAAGATCAGCAGCCTAGAATCTTAAATAGGAGCACCCATCTCCTCTAAAGCCATTTGAGCCGCAATTTGTTCTGCGGTTTTTTTGTTTGTACCCAATCCGGAAGCAAAGACCTGGGATCCAATTTTAACTTGGATCTCAAAAGTTCTGTAATGATCCGGACCTGTAATATCCTTGATCAGAAATACTGGATTATCAATTTCCTTGGAGTGGCAATACTCAATGAGTTTCCCTTTATAATTGGTTGATTTCCATGCCTCCTCCTTATGCGCCCAAATTGTATCTAAAATAAGTCGTCGGCAGGGTTCAATTCCACCATCTAAATACATTGCTCCAATTAATGATTCAAAAATATTTGCCATTTGTTTTTCAGCAATCTTTTCAATTTTCAAATCCACACTGGATTCAATCTTTAGATGATCCATTAGATCCAATAATTGACCAATTTGTGCTAAAAAAGGTTTTTGAACTAAGGATGCACGGCGTTGGGTAAGTAAACCTTCATCACCTTCCGGAAATTCTCGCATAAGTTCCCGACTTACAATTATATCTATAACGGCATCGCCAAGAAATTCCAATCGTTCGTAATTACTCCTTGGGCTCGTATCAAGTGATTTGTGAGTAAAGGCTTGGTTAAGATAATTTTTATTATGAAAAATATAGTTTATTTTTTTTTCAACGGGGTAGACAGAACTGCTTCTATCGAGAAAAAATTGTTTAAGTTTTACAAATAAATTCAATCGTATTTCCGAACACAGATCACCGCATTATGTCCACCAAAACCAAAAGTATTGGATAGGACAGCATTTACCGTATGGGCTTGTGCTTTATTGGGTACATAGTCTAATGTGCAGTCTGGGTCAGGTGTATCGTAATTTATCGTTGGAGGTAAGAGTTGATCTTGGATTGTTTTTACGGCAGCAACAGCTTCAATCCCGCCTGCAGCTCCTAAAAGGTGCCCGGTCATAGATTTTGTGGAACTTACCTTGAGTTTATTACAGTGATTACCAAAAAGGGTTGAAATTGCAGCAGATTCATTCCGATCATTAAATGGAGTAGATGTGCCATGAGCATTGATGTAATCAATGTCTGTGATTTGTAATCCAGCATCTACGATTGCTCGTTCCATTGCTTTTAGAGCACCAGTACCGCCCATGGCTGGTTGAGTTACATGAAAAGCATCATCAGTTGAGCCATATCCCGCTAGTTCAGCTAGAATTGTTGCTCCTCTGTTTTTTGCATGACTTTCAGTCTCGATAACCAAAATCCCAGCACCTTCACCCAAGACAAATCCATTCCGGTCTTTCTCGAAAGGTCGACTGGCTTTAGTGGGCTCATCACATGATTGTGATAATGCGCGCATATTAGCAAACCCTGCAATAGTCAATGGGGTCACACTGGCTTCAGTACCTCCACAGATCATCATATCAGCATCTCCCGCGATAATCAGTCTCATAGCCATTCCAATTGCATCGGTCGCAGAGGCACATGCAGAGGTTACTGTTTGGTTTGGTCCTCTGAATCCCCACCGAATGGACAAATGTCCACCAGCAATATTAGCAATCATTTTTGGAACAAAATGGGGAGATACTCGACGTGCGCTTTTATTTTCTATTACTGAATGTTGTTCTTCTAGTGTTTGGATTCCGCCCACACCGGTACCAATTGTAACGCCAACACGATCCATATCTAATTTCTCTGGATCAATATTAGCCATTTTTACCGCTTCGTCAGTTGCTACTAATGCATAAATAGAAAATGGGTCGAGTTTTCGAATTTCTTTTGGATCCAAAACCATCTCCGGTTGGAAATCCGATAACTCTCCAGCGATACTAACTCGATGTTCAGATGAATCAAAATATGTGATGCGACCAATACCGCTTTTCCCTGCAGTACAGGCTGCCCAAAATGCATCAACGTTATTCCCATTGGGTGCGAGAACCCCCAAACCTGTAATAACTATTTTTTCTCGGGTCATTTGGTTAATTCCGTTTATTTGACTTTCTCTACATAATCAACCGCTGCCCCAACAGTCGTGATCTTTTCTGCATCTTCATCTGGAATTTCTATACCGAACTCTTCTTCCAGTTCCATAATCAATTCTACGGTATCGAGTGAATCAGCACCGAGGTCATCTACGAAATGAGCCTCCAATTTGATTGCATCTTCTTCAACACCGAGTTTATCGATGATGACTTCTTTTACTTTGTCAAATGTGGACATATTGTCTCCTTGGTTAATTGATGACACGGCCACCATCAACAGTGATAGTTTGGCCAGTAATGTAACTTGCCTCATCGGATGCTAAAAAGAGGGCAGCGTATGCAATATCCTCTGGTGATCCGATTCGGTTAGCAGGAATCCTGCTTAAAAATTCTTCTTTCACTTCATCAGACAATTCGTCTGTCATATCAGTTCCAATCCAGCCGGGAGCAATACAATTTACAGTAATTCCACGTGTTGCAACTTCTTTGGCAACGGATTTAGACATACCGATTAGTCCTGCTTTGGATGCGGCATAATTGGCCTGTCCGGGGTTCCCGGTTATTCCAACAATAGATGCGATATTGATTATACGACCACTCCGATTTTTCATCATGGGGCGTAGCGCAGCTTTCATACCATGAAAGGCACCTTTCAAATTAATATTTAATACAGTATCCCATTGATCTTCCTTCATTCTCATTAAAAGATTATCCTGCGTAACACCGGCATTATTTACTAAAATATCCAATTTACCTTGGTCTTTTGCAGTTCTTGAAATTAAAGAAGAAAACGCTTCACCATCACCGATATCACAGGTTTGAAATGAAGCTGATCCGCCGTTTGCATTAATTTCTTCCGAAAGTGATTTGATAGCATCTTCGGTACGAGCCACACATACAACATGCGCATCAGCATTTGCAAAAACTTTAGCAATTACTTTTCCAATTCCTCGAGATGCTCCTGTAATAATGGCAACTTTATTCGCTAAACTAAACATTGAAATGTTCTACCTGTTCTAAAGATTCTACACCTTGTGTTGCTATTTTGCGATCTATACGTTTATTGAGACCTTGAAGAATTTTTCCGGGTCCCACTTCAGTGAAAGACTCAATTCCAAAATCTTTCATAGAAAGAATAGATTTTGACCAGAGAACAGGATTCTCTAACTGTCTAATGAGCGAATCTTTAATCTCGTGTCCTTTTGTTATCGGTTTGGCATCAACATTTGTAAAAATAGGGAAAAGTGAATCCGAAATTTCGAGAGAATCAAGTGAATCAGCAAGTGCTTCTCTTGCAGGTGCCATAAGCGGAGAGTGGAAGGCTCCACTTACGTTTAATTGGACTGTCATCCTTGCGCCTGATGCCTTTGCAGAATCCATTACAGATTTCACTGCTTCCGGGGAACCGGAGATTACAACTTGTCCTGGTGAATTATAATTTGCAGGCACTACAACGCCATTTCCAGAATAATCGGAACATAATTCAGATACAGTTTCATCTTCTATTCCAATGATAGCAGCCATGGCCCCTTCTTGGGCAGCTCCAGCCTTTGCCATATTTTCGGCACGGATTTTCACGAGAGATAAGCCTGTCTCAAAATCAAAAGCATTGGCTACAGATAATGAAGAATATTCCCCCAAACTATGCCCGGCAACAGCATTTGGAGAAAAACCTTTTGCTTTTAATAATTCGCCTAATATAACTGAAACAATATAAATAGCAGGTTGAGTATATTGTGTCTGTTTCAATTTTTCTTCTGGTCCATTAAAAATAATTGATTGAATATCACATTCCATAATGTCATTAGCGGACTCAAAATAATGTTTTCCTAAATCAGTATGATCAAAAATATCTTTTCCCATCCCAACATTTTGGGATGCTTGTCCAGGGAATAGCCAGGCTGATTTCATCAAGGTGCTTCCCATTTTAATAGCATGCTACCCCAAGTAAACCCTGCTCCAAATGCAGCTAGAAGAATGATATCACCATCTTTAATTCGCCCCGTTTCGACAGCTTCGTTCATAGCAATAGGAATGGTTCCAGCTGTTGTATTTCCAAAGCGATCAATATTGATCATTACTTTATTATCGGGAATATTGCATCGTTTTGCTGCTGCATCAATAATTCGTTTATTGGCCTGGTGTGGAATAAACAAGGAAATATTATCGCCCGTTAAATTATTTTGAGCCAGGATCTGTTCAGAAACATCAGCCATGCCCTTCACAGCAAATTTGAACACTTTTTTCCCATCCTGCATGATATAATGTTGTTTTTTATTTACAGATTCAATGGTTGCGGGCATCCGGCTTCCCCCGCCAGGTACGTGAAGAAAACCACCACCAGCACCATCCATATGAAGAATCGAATCAAAAATACCGGCACCAGATTCGGCGGGTTCTAGGATAGCGCCACCAGCGCCATCACCAAAAAGAACACAAGTGTCTCGATCTGTAAAATCCAGGATGGAAGACATAGTATCTACTCCAATTACCATCACCTTATTATATTTACCGCAAGAAATAAATTTGCTCCCGGTTTCTAGGCCATAAAGATATCCGGTACAAGCACCACTCAAGTCAAATCCCCACGCGTTTGATGCACCAATATTATTTTGAACCAATGCAGCTGTGGATGGGGCAAAGTGATCCGGTGTAACAGTTGCCACAATAATTATATCAATTTCTTCTGCGCTAATCCCGCGTTTTTTCAATAATTGTTCTGCGACTCGAGTAGATAGATCAGATGACGCTTCATTCTCGGCGGCAATATGGCGCTGAGAAATTCCAGTCCTTGTCCGGATCCATTCATCAGATGTTTCAACCAATTTTTCCAATTCAAAATTTGTCATAACCCTTTCAGGTACATAATGTGCAGTCGATGTGATCTTAGCGTTCAACTTAATGTCCAAAATGTATAGCTAGACTTTTTTGCGTGTCTTCAATCAAATTATTTTGGATACATTTTTGTCCAAGAAAAATCGAATTCATAATAGATCGTGGTCCGGAACTCCCATGGCAAACGATTGATATCCCATTAACGCCTAAAAGGGGTGTACCCCCATGTTCTTCATAATCATATTTGGCTTTTAGATCATCAAAAATGGGCTTCATCAATTTAGCACCTATCTTATAAGATAATTTTTCATTGACCTTATCCTTGATTTCATCCGAAAAAAATGTAATCCAAGATTCTGCAAATTTTAATAATGTATTTCCAACAAATCCGTCACAGATCAATACATCAGCTTCGGATGTGAGCAAATGACGCCCTTCAATATTTCCAACAAAATTAGGTATTTCGGATAATAATTTGTGCGTTTCTACATAAAGATCAGACCCTTTATTTGGTTCTTTTCCAATATTAATTAATCCAATTTTTGGTGCTGCAAAGCCCTCAACATGATCGTAATAATGGGAAGCCATCAATGCAAATTGAACCAAATGTTCTGGTTTTGCATCTGGATTTGCACCCACATCACATAAAACTTTACCACGTTTTTCGGTTGGGAAATAAGCAGCCAGGGCTGGTCGTCTTACACCTGGAATTCGTCCTAACGATAATAGGGTTGTTGATAAGACTGCACCGGTATGGCCTGCACTAATAAAACCATCAGCCTGACCATTTTTTACCATTTGAATTCCGCGAACTAAAGATGAATTTGGTTTCATTTTCAAAACTTTAGAACCCTTATCCTCCATGTTGACCACTTCATCTGTGTGAACAATTTCAATCGTTTCCACCTCACGACCTGCCATTTCGGTTCGAATTGCAGTTTCGTCTCCCAAAAGGATTAGACTCAGGGGTTTGGATGATTTATCAATAGCATCCAATGCACCTTGCACGACCGCGTGGGGTGCGAAATCCCCTCCCATGGCATCAAGGGCAAATTTCATTTATAAAGGGAATTAATTAGGAAGCAGAAACAACCGGACGACCACGATAGTATCCACAATTTGGACATGCTCTATGCGGCATTTTTGTTTGGCTGCATTGTGGACAACTGGTGGTCGCAACAGCGCTTGATTTATAATGGGTGCGACGTTTTCTCGTACGTGCTTTTGATTGACGTTTTTTTGGGACTGCCATGAAATCTCCTAAAATCTACTCTGGTTAAAAATTGTTTAAAACATTCCAAGGACTGTCGTGACTATCGACTCTACAATCACAGGAACTTTGGTTCAAATTTATTCCGCATTTAGGACAAAGACCTTTACAATTATCATTACAATTAGGGTGCATTGGTTCTGCTAAACGAATGATATCTGCAATCGTATCACTTATTTCAATATGATCTATGTTTTTTGGAAAATGAACCATATCCTGATCATCATCTCCAGTAAGTATTTCCTTCGCTGAGAGCCATAATTTGATTGGAAGTGTAACATCCTTTAGATTGTTGCATAAGCAGCGTACACATTCATATTTGGTAGTAGCTTTTATAACTCCGGATAATTGAAACCCAAATTGAACAATTTTGGCAGATAACTCACAAGTTATATGATCATCATAAAAAATCGTTCCACGGTCAGGCAATTCCCTAGCGGACATGTCAAAAAGCTTTTTATTAAACTCGGATTTTAATTCCGATCGTAATAGCTTCATTTACAGCCAGCAAAATTACCTTTTTCTTGGAATTTATCCAAGGTTGAAAGGTGAATATGGTTTAAGACTATTCGGAAAGAAACACCAGGTTTTATTCTTTAGGATCACTATCATCACCGGAATCGATATCATCCGATGGACTTTCATCAGTATTACTATCATCAGATGTATTTTCATCTTCAGCGTTATCATCTTCTAAACCGCCTTCAGAATCATCACTTCCAACTTCGTTGTCATCGTCATCGAAATTATATTCATCATCCATATCTTCTTCTAATTCATCTTCATCTTTTCTTTGAAGGAGATCATCATCATCTGATTTTTTCTTAAAAATAATAAACATCAATGTTTCACCAACGGAAATGATTGATAATCCATAGGATAAAATTGAGAGTCCAACTAGAAAAATAGAGATAGCAAGAAGAACGCCTGCCACCGTTTCCGAGCCGGAAAGAGGGCCGCTGGTTGCAGGAACGCTGCAGGTTAAAAAGGAAAGACAACCTAGATAACAATTGTTAAGGCATGTTGTCAACCATCCAGAACATCCTGCAAAAAAGGAGCAGAGCCAGCCAGGGTAAACCAAAGATGTGGCATAGTTCACCATACCAGAAAGTTTTTCGCCCATAAACCAATTACATCCAAAAACGTAATTAATGAGGTTGAATCCTGCGTTCCAGACCCAGCTAAATAAATAAACACTGATTAGTAATAAGGGGATAAGGACAATGTGATAAGCAATAACTCGCCAGGGTTGAGACCAGGTAATTGAATAGGATTGAAAAACCGTACCCATGGTATCTTCTTCATAAGTGCCAACGATAGCTGGCGTGTAATGAAGTGAAACTAAAAGGACAAATGCAGTATAGATTGTAAATACTGATCCAAAGAAATAGAAGAGGTAGGGAAATGCAAATATAAATTCACCCAAGTAGGGGATTTTACCCATGAAAGCAAATATGCCTGCAAAGACCATAAAAAATACTATGATCAAAACAATTGATATGGGAGCAAAAACTACTGGATGCCAGTGTTTACAAACATATTTCCACGCATCACCTGCAGAAAAGAAATCATTTCCTTTCAATTGTTTTAACGTGACACGAGTCACCGCAGTGCATGCTAAATAAATGGCAAGAATCCAAGCTTCTACACCGATAAAATAAGTGATCCAGGCAACCCACCCTGCTTCATTGCCAAAAAGGCATGGGTAAAGCCCGTATTGGTTGATGGCATCAGAAAAAGATACGCCAGCCATGCCTAGGGAAAGGTAAGAAAAGACCCAATACAGGATAAATCC
>CAJWPW010000009.1 GCA_913045415.1 uncultured Fidelibacterota bacterium
CTTCTTCTGGCATGGCAATATCAACAGAATACTGAAGTGTGGCCATCCCCATTTTCATGGCTTCAAACAAGGAAGCCATCCCACGGAGAATGGGTTGTTTCCAAAAATTTGACCGTTCCGTAATAGACTGAAATTCGTTTTTCTGAATGTGAATCTTTCCATCGGGGTCTCGAACCGCAGTGGCATAAGCACCGGGGACACGCATCATCACCCCTTCGATAACAGCTTGTCCACCAACTAGGATGGATGGTTTCATGGTCAGTAATAATAAAGTTCGTTTCATTTTGAATAAAAAAATGGCTCTACCCCAGTATTAAAAACTGTTCGCAGAGCCATTGACTAGAAATGCAGTTATTTACGGCCGTATTTACGGTTGAATTTCTCGATACGTCCTGCTGTATCCACCAGGTTTTGTTTCCCTGTAAAAAACGGATGAGATTTATTCGATATCTCGATCTTGCATAACGGATATTCATTTCCGTCATCCCATGTAATCGTTTCTTTTGTGTTTACAGTGGACCGTGTCAGGAACGCATAATCACTTGATGAATCTTTAAAGACCACCAATCGGTAATTATTCGGATGAATTCCTTTTTTCATGGTTCACTCCTATTAAACAATTTTTTCTAGAACGGATCGAACCCGCTCAATACCTTTTTCAATGATATCTGTGCTTGTTGCATAAGAAAATCGTATGTGCCCAGGAGCACCAAAGCCATCACCTGGTACTGTAACAACATTTGCACAGCCCAAAATATACTCAGAAATATCAAAAGTATCTTTCAATTTCTGACCATTCCCCACCTTCCCTAAATAATAACTGAAGTCCGGAAATACATAAAAGGCGCCACCGGGAACCGCACAAGTAACTCCTGGGAGCTCATTCATTAATTTAACAATAAAATTGCGTCTTTCTTTAAATGCCGCTTTCATATCTTCAACACAGGATTGATCACCTGTGAGTGCTTCAATACCTGCCTTTTGACCAATAGAGTTTGCGCAAGATGTGGCTTGACCCTGAAGCTTAGACATAGCTTTGATAATATCTCTTGGTCCTGCTGCATAGCCAATTCGCCAGCCTGTCATTGCGTAAGTTTTTGAAAGGCTTAAACAGGTCACCACATTGGCAGCTATTTGGTGTTGGCGATTTAATTTTTCTGTGCTCACAAATTCTCCGTCATAAACCAATCGCTCATAACATTCATCAGAGATCACGACCCAATTATTTTCCTTGGCAATGCGAAGCAAACGAAGAATGGCTTCTTCTCTCCAAATTCCACCTGTTGGATTAGATGGAGAATTCAAAATAACACCTTTAATATTGGGTGATAATTTATTTTTTAAATCATTAAAGTCAGGTTCGAAATTATTTTCTGGAATCGTTTCCACCAAAACCGGTTCAGCATCTGCTAATCGAACAAATTCTGGAAAAGAGACCCAATAAGGACGAAAAACAACTACCTCATCACCTTCATCAAAAAGAGCCTGACAAACATTATATAGACTTTGTTTTTCACCATTGGAGACAAGAATGTCCGCCGGTTCATAGGTAATCCCATTTTCCCGTTCCAGTTTTTCACAAATAGCCTTTCTGAATTCGATCATTCCCGGGCCAGCAGTGTATTTTGTGAAGCCATCATCCATGGCTTTTTTCCCGGCTGCAATGATATGAGAAGGCGTATTAAAATCAGGTTCACCTACCGAAAAATTGATTACATCAATTCCTTCAGCGCGCATTTCCGCTGCGCGAGTGGCCATTTGTAATGTAAAGGATGGTTGAACCTTATGGACGCGGTTCGCCAGTTTATAGGTCAAAATTTATGTTGCCGTTTATGGTGTTTTTCGGTGTTGAATTTTGCATCATCTCTCGAATCTTGCGAGTCTTCGGAAATTTGATTGCCGGTATTGTGACTATCATCTTCAATGTCAAATTCTTCTGAGAAAACTCTGCCGGTTCTTTGAGGTCTTTGTTTTTGTTGACCGCCCTGTTTATGACGTTTTTTAGTTGGGCGACCAGATCTACCTTGTTTTTTAGGCCTATTGGTTGATTGTTGAGCAGCCTTTTGACCTTTTGATGCTGATTGACGTCTACGTCTTGGTTTTGGTACATCGGATGCTGATATACTTTCTAAATCATGGTCCTGCTCTGCTATTGGTTCAGGTGCATTTTCCGATACCTCCTGTTTCAATTCATTTTCGTTAAATGTAAAAGAATCTGGATTAAACATTCCATAAATAGTTCCAAATCCACGGGTAATGCCATTGCCTACACCAATATAATTTGGCAGAACAAAATTGGTTTTGAATTCCCCCATAAATGCGCCCCATTTATTTTCATCTACAGGACGAGGAAACAAGCTGGTAACTTTGACCTTCGTAAAAATATTATCTTCAAGATTGATTCCAACCTCATTGGCGAGAAAAATGATATTTTGTCCAAGAAGACGATTTAAAAATGACGGTTTTTCCTGGTTGGTTAAAAATCGATATTTACCTCCAGTCATTTGATTCAAAGCAACCCAAGGTGTTATAAATCGATACCGAACCAACCGGCTTGACGGTACAAATTGATCTTCTACATTCTCAATATCACAATCTTGAGCTTCAAAAGTAATATTTCCAAAATCAAACATTTCAAATTTTTCAGCTAATGATAATACAGGATCAACTCCTTCATGAACTCCAATAATATAAATCTGTTCATTCAGGATCTTAACTTGAACTCTTGGGTAAAGAAAACGATCTCTGTAAGATCCATCCAACATAGGAATAATTGATTCATCAGGATATTGACGCATAAAGACACCTTTCACCTGATATGGTGTTTTCCGAACCGGCTTATCGGTGATAACCCTAACTACAACTGATTTTATATTTGGAAAAGTATCACTCATAATACTTATAATTTACCCGGAAGTTTATTGGCTCATGGTATCCAAGAATTCGGCATTGGATTTGGTCCGTTTCATACGATCCTGCATAAACTCCATGGCTTCTAACACCTTCATGTCGTTTAGCAATTTGCGAAGGATCCACATTCTACCCAATGACTTACGGTCTAAGAGGAGTTCTTCTTTCCGTGTACCAGAGCGAACAATATCAAACGCGGGGTACATCCTACGATCGCTTAATTTACGATCCAGAACTAATTCCATATTTCCAGTCCCTTTGAATTCCTCAAAAATGACCTCATCCGCTCGACTGCCGGTGTCAATCAGGGCTGTTGAAATAATTGTTAGACTCCCGCCTTCTTCTGTGTTCCTTGCGGCGCCAAAAAACTGTTTCGGTTTTTTCAGAGCATTGAAATCTACACCGCCTGACAATATTTTCCCGCTATGTGGAATCACTGCATTGTGTGCTCGTGCAAGTCGAGTAATACTGTCTAATAAAATTACAACATCATTTCCAAATTCTACCATGCGTTTTGCTTTTTGTAAAACCATATCGGCGACAGAAACATGGCGTTCCGGCGGCTCATCGAAGGTAGAACCAATTACTTCAGCATCCACATTTCGTTTCATATCCGTTACTTCCTCCGGCCGTTCATCGATGAGTAAAACGATCCGTTTTGTTTCGGGATGATTCTTGCTAATAGCATTTGCCAGCTTTTGAATTAGAACGGTTTTCCCGGTTTTAGGCTGTGCAACAATAAGTCCACGCTGCCCCTTACCAACAGGAGCAATTAAGTCCATAATCCGCATAGAAAGGTCTTTGGCATCAACTTCCAAATTGAATTTTTCTTCCGGATAAAGTGGTGTAAAATTGTCAAAAAGAATAATGTCCTTTAGTTTTTCAACCGAGCCTTCATTCACGGTTTCCACTTTTAATAAGGCATAATATCGTTCTTTTGATTTAGGTGGTCGGATTTGTCCGGAAATTAAGTGACCTGTTTTTAAACCAAATCTTTTTATCTGGGAAGGACTAACATATATATCGTCCGGACCTGGTAGATAGTTGAAATCAGGAGATCGTAGAAAACCATATCCGTCCGGCATCACTTCCAACACACCACGTGCGGACAATGCGTCGTCTTTTTTAGCTTGCGCCTCTAATATACGAACGGTTAGTTCTTGCTTATTGAGTCCGGACACGCCACCCTCAATATTAAGCTTTTGAGCTAATTCCGCAAGTTCACGAATCTGCAAGGATTGTAATTCATTAAGATCCATACAATAAAAACCTATTTAAATAATCATTGAATATTTGAAATTATAAGTCTCCGGGGAAACATAGGAGATATGAGAATTTACACTAAATAACGCCTGAGTCAAAAGATATTTCAAATTCAGCAAATACCTCTTCTGCAATATAGTGACTTCCAAATATGACCCCAACTCCCGCATCTTTAATCAATGCTTTCAACTTGTTAATGCCGGAGGAAACGGAGTCCACTGGTTCATTCTTAATACCGAAAAATATTAATTTTTCTGATAATTTTTCGGAACTCAATAATAGCCTGTTTTGATCGGTCGTAACAAATAATTTAGAGAATTGCCCGGATAAGTTCTTTGTTAGAGAATTGAATTCTTTGTCACCTTTTAAACAAAATAATCCAATGATGGGCACATCTGGGTACATGCTTCTAATTGTTTTTAGAAAAAAGGCTAAACCATCTTCATTATGCGCCACATCATAATATAGACGATCATCCAACTGTTGGATCCGCGCAGGCCAACGCACCTTTCTTAATCCATAATGAATTATCTGATTTTGAAGTCCTGGCTCAAACTGGTTAATGCATTCTATCGCCAATGTTGCATTTAAAGCCTGATGCTCCCCAATTAGCGAAGTGAAATATTGATCATCTTTGTACTGAAAATTCGATCCGGAAGTTGTGGCTGAAATATTTGAAATAGCACCTAACTCTGTTACAGGCGCTCTTTTATCTTTCGCTTTTTTTAACAGAATGTTTTTGACTTTTGGTGTTTGTTTTGCAATAATTAGTGGTACATCATTTTTAATGATACCTGCCTTTTCATTTGCAATTTTTTTAATATCTTTTCCCAAAATATCCATGTGATCCATGGAGATATGAGAGATTACTGTAACTTTAGGTTTAATCACATTGGTGGAATCCAATCGGCCACCTAATCCAGTTTCGATCACAGCCACATCCACTTTTTGTTCCTTAAAATAGTCAAAAGCCATGGCAGTAGTTGTTTCAAAAAAAGTGGATTCATTTTCTTGAACAAACGGGCCAACTTTTTTCATGAATGTGATAATTTGTTTATCAGGAATTGGGTAACCATTTATTCGTATTCTTTCATTAAACCTGATCAAATGGGGTGACGTATAAAGTCCAACATTTTTGCCGGATGCATGGAGGATACTGGCAATCATGGCGCAGGTGGATCCTTTACCATTCGTCCCAGCCACATGGATCATTGTAAGGTCATCCTGCGGATTCCCTATAAAATCTAAAAGGTGAAAAGTGTGTTCTAACCCAAGCTTTATTCCGAGGCGCTGGAGATTAAAAAGGGACTTTAAAAGGGTAGAAAAATCAGGAGATGTCAACGTGGGTGATTGCGCTGATATTTGCGTGAACAAAACGTCCTGCAAGTGCCTCAAAGGAATCCCGGGAATCTGTAACATAGCAATGTATCTCACCCGTATTTTCATTAGAAACTATATTGTTTTTACTCAATACAGAATTAACAGCCGCAGCGGTTGCTTCACCAGAATCAACAAGAGAAACATCTGATCCCAATACTTGTCTCAGAATTGATTTTAGTAATGGATAATGGGTGCACCCCAAGATTAATGTATCCACATTTGATCGTTTGATAGGCTCTAAATAAGTGGTAGCTATGGCTGTTGGAACATCACCTGAAACCCAGCCTTCTTCAGCTAAAGGTACAAAGAGGGGGCAAGCCTGGCTCACAACGGAAATTTGATCATTCGCTGCTCTTAGTCCCTCGCCATATGCATCCGACTTAATTGTGGCATTAGTTCCTAAAACACCAACCCGTTTATTTTTTGTGATAGAGATCGCAGAATGAATGCCAGGTTCGATAACCCCTATAATGGGCAGATCAAATTTTGATTTAATATAATCAAGAGCCAACGATGAAGCCGTATTGCAGGCAACTACTATCATTTTAGACTTCTGATCAACCAACCATTGTGTGATCTCATTCGTAAATTCCTGAATTCGTACCTTACTTTTATTTCCATAGGGAACTCGGGCTGTATCACCCACATATAAAATTGATTCATTCGGCAAGGATCTTGCCAATGCATCCACAACGGTAAGTCCGCCAATTCCAGAATCAAATACACCAATAGGCCTATTATCCATTCTTATTCCTCAGCCAACAATTTTTCACGGGAATATTTAAAATGTTTGATCCCTTCATATACCGCTTCGGCAATCATCTGTCTATACTCTCCCTGCTTGAATTTTTTCTCCTCAGCAGGGTTGGAAATAAACCCAACTTCTACTAACACATTGGGCATGGACGCACCGTACAGGACATAAAACCCCGCTTGTTTTACGCCACGATTTGGAGTTGTCAATTTTTTATCCAATTCCATTTGTATAATGGCTGCAAGATCCTCGCTTTCTTTCAAAAACATACTTTGCGCCATTGTGGCCAAGATCATTTTTTCACCGCTAAGGTCTTTATATTGGCTCACGTTTTCTTCAAACTGAATTACTGAGTTTTCCCTAGATGCAACTTCAATAGCTTCATCACTTTTTGCTAGGCTATACAAAAATGTTCCAAAGCCTTGTACTTTTCGGTTATTGTTAGAATTAGCATGAATACTTACAAACATCTTTCCATCCACATCATTCGCTATTTTTGTCCGATTGATCAGAGGCATCCAGACATCTTCATCTCGTGTATAAACAACTTTGATCCTTGTGTGTTTTTCTAAAAGCCGCCCGATTCGTTTGGTGATATCAAGTACAACATCCTTTTCTTTTGTGCCATATTTCCCTATGGAACCTGGGTCCTTTCCACCATGCCCCGCATCCAATACAACCGTATCTAATCGTTGACTTTCTTTCACATTTTCTATGCGTTCCTCTATTTTCCCCAGAGGTGTTCGAAGAGTTATCACAATTTGGTTAGGATCTAAACTTTGATCCAATTCATGACTAATAACTTGGGAACCAAGTTTAAAAGCTACTTGTGCCGTTTCACTAATTTGGTCCGATTGAATCCGGCTAATAACCCCACGAGTCAACCCGTTATTGATAGTCGTGGTATCCACCATCGCCCCTGCAACTGTCAAATAGTACCACCCGTGCTTATTAATGAAAGAACTGATATTTCGCTCTGAAAATTGCTTACTAGTGTTCAATCGAATTATGGTTCCATTAGACTTTACATCTATATTGATGCCGGTTATATTGAAATGTATCACATCAATATCAAGGAATTCTTTCTTTCGATCAAAATTGATCCCTGGCAGCACTGTTGATTTTAAAATATCCAGAAATTCTTCTGCTGGAACATAAAGATCATGTGATTCTACTCTTGTGATCTGGGGCATCTGATAGGGTCGATCATCGATCATGACAAAACTAGTATTTCCTGAAATTTTGACTTTCTTTCCCGCAATATATAAAACTAGTTTTTTTCGCTCAGCATTCTCATACAATTTTGAAGATAGGGACCGAGCTAGGTCCTTCGCTGAAATATATAATTTCTTCGAATCTGAAAGTGTTCTTATTTCTGATTCAGTCCCGGCACTGCGGTTAAAGACATGAATCTCGCCCATGAGAACATTTATGATAAAAAGGAATAGTGTGATTCTGCTGAAAATCATCTGCATGAATTTATCTTATCAATCTGAACACAAACAACCAAATGACATCAAATTGAAACATTTATTTGCAGGGCACCCCTAACAACTGGGATTTCATCAAAATTCCATGCTCGCCATGCGGTTGAAATACGAAAATGAATGTCGGTACTGGGACTGGTTTGGTAGGATAAAATATTCCCTAAATAGTGACCATGTCGAGTGAATACTTTGCTTTTCATTTCTCCGGGCAAGTTCACATCCCAATAATATAGCCACGATTGACCCTCTATTTTTGTAGTCACCCAATACCATTTAACAGTCCAAAGACCTAAATAATGCTTACTTCTTAGTTGAATACCCAAGCTGGAAGGAGAATCATTTTGGCTATGTTTTTCTTGGAGTTGGCATTGGAATGAATTATTTGTATCGTGTTTCCACTTGATGGTCGTTTTAATAGTAGAAATGGGGACAGAAGAAAAATTATAATCATTATATCCATAGTTTTCTGATGAAGCTTCCTGAATCTTGAGCTTTGTTTGAATCCAAAGTTTTGAATTGAATTTTTGATCTAGTCTAATACCGGTTTCATGACCGTCTCTTTTAAACTCCCCCTTTGATTTTTCCAACCTTCTAAATATATCAGAATATACATTTACGTTGATTTTATCATATCGGAATCGAAGTTCCTGTAAAACACCAGTTTCCCCTAATTCTTTATTATTCCAATTGCGGAATGCGTTATCCCTTAATGCAAAATAATTATTGTCAATTTCTCGAAACACAATTCCATAATAAAATGAATCATGTTTCATCTTTCCTCCCATTATTATGGCATTTTTATTCTGAGACGTAAAAGCTAATTCAGAAAACAGAGTCAAATTTGAGATAGTGTAATTACCATAAACTGATGATGTGAGATTGGTAAAATAACTATCAGTATGGTCTTGTCTCCAAGCGCCACCACCAACCACAAACCCCGCTATTCCATTTGGTATTATTGTTTCCCAATCAGCTACTCCAATTGTTTCTAAAATATTGTCATGATTTTTAATTTGGTTTTCCGAAACATGAAGCCCAACATTTGAAATATTGACGCGATTGTTCTCGATAGAACCATCAATTTTTCTATGGGAAATCCCTGCCGAAAGTTGACCGTGGCCCATGGGCTGTTCCCATCCCAATCCTCGATATGCCCAGGATTCATGACCTGACCTAAAGGGTTGGATCCCTTTTCCTCGACGTAAAATAGAATTGGTGGTTCCAAAATCCGATTTTACCGGCATCGACCTCCAACTGACCAATCCATGTCCAACCAACATCTGGAAATTGCCTATGGTGTAATCATAGTCTTGAAACTTTGTATTCAAAAACATCGAATAATGATCAAGAATATCTAACTCTCCCGGATCTCTTTCGCCAAGAATCCCAATTCTAAATTGATCAAATTGAAAATCACCGAACCATTTATGTTGAATGCCATCCGTCCTATTAATTCTATGTATGAATGATCCGTGGATATTTATCTCTCTTCTGCCAGTCCATAGTTCATTTAAAAGCATATTCAGACGTGGATACTGATCAAGATTATTTAAATCACCTTGAAGGGTCTGCTCTAAGGCATAATTCTCTTCATGACTTAAAAAAGAAAGTTGGGATAAAAGAAGTGCAGATTCTGGAGTGAGTGAATGATGGAAAGCCTTGGCATTATTTAGAATGATAAGATCTGATTCCGGTAGAGAGTTTTCCGGATCAAAGGCATCATATACATCATACTGTCCAAAAGAAACGTTATGGAATATGAGTGTAACTAATCCCAGTCTGATAAGTGATAAAGCCAAGATTCGCATAAGAAAGGAAACTAAATTCAATTCGAAATTCTTTCCAGTTTATACATCCTCCAGTTGTGAAAATATTAGGCTGTTGGACCTTACCAACTGCAATATCTATTTGGTCAAGTAATTTATAGATCATGCCAAAGCGAACACTGATTGGGAATTCAGTATCCTGGACAAAAGATGCTTGCCCAATTATTTTTTCATTTGGTCGTACCAAAAGGCCGGCTGATATTATTTGGGGAAGTTTTTCATTGGATTGTCCAATCATAGGTCGATTTACATTTAAAAAAGACATCATTGTTTCCACATGGGTTCCCATGGCATATCTCACACTGACTTTTGATCCTATTGCCTCAGCTTGTCCATAATTTGAGATGCTTAATTGATACATATTAAGGGAGATACCAAGTTGAACTAATTCTTTATAACTTTTTGCTCCTAAAATTGAAATCTGTGTTTCCTGATAGCTTGAATTTCCAAACCGGGACAGACCAAGACCAAGACCCAAGTTCCGGAAATTCCCCCCAACTACAAATAGCGATTCCATGAGGGATCTTAAACCGAATTTTCGATTAATACTTCCTGCGCCAAATGGAGATCTATTAATGAGAAGAATTGTTGGATCAGATAATGCACCCAGAGAGTTCGGGTAAATAGAAAATGGAAATGCCCCCACAGCATTTTGAAATGATGACAGTGATTCGGAGTCAAATGCTCCATATACCTTATTGGAGCAAAAAAATACCATACTGAAACACAATATGGTATGGATTACATGGCTGGTGGATTGAAAGCTAGCCATGATATTTTAAAAAAATGCGCCCCGTATAAACGGGGCGCACCAGCGGAATTAATATTCGCGCTATTTCTTTTCGTACCACATAACGATTATCATCAGGGCAAGTATACCTGCGAATCCTGCATCTCCAAATTGAGTCATAACTCGACCCAACCCACTGATAACTCCAAAAAAGTCATCAAACAAAATTCCTACAACAATACCTATGACGACTAAGGTCTTGAGCAAATCTGTGATTTGTCCTAACCACTCGTTTACGGTCTGCAACGCACCTTTCAGCATAGTTTCCTCCTGTTTTCAGGTAACGGGGTCAGGGTTGAAATCAAGACCCCGTTTAAATCCTTTTTGATTATCCCAAAAACGAGAGTAAAACCAGCAGAGCTAACAGTCCGGCAAAACCCCCATCTAGGAATGTGTTTACCAGATCTACGATTCCACCGATAGGGTCAAACCCTGTGGAATAGACAATATTAACGAAAACGAATAACACAATAAGTGCTTTGATTACGCCAATGATTCCAGATGCTGCATTTTGTACTTGAGCGTTTACATCAGCCATGCTGATACCTCCTTGGTTTGGTTCTTTGGTAAAAACAGGGAGCTATCTTATCCGTTCTCTGTTTTCTTGATAGATTGACCTTATTGTATTCTTTGAATAAAAGGGCAATCTCTTTTGATCGGTCAAATTTACAAATAAAGATGATATTGACAATATTTTTATTTATTCACCCGCTGAACTCTAGAAAGTAGTTTTATAACTGCGCCAGAGATTCTTTCCACATCAATGGTCCCCATGCATTTTTGGCATAATCTCCAGTGATCTCTTTTGTGTTCACATGATTCATCTGGCTTAATAATTGTTATCCATTTCCCAATAGGGCATGTCATCTTTGGGTCCTGTGAACCAAAGATGGAAATAGTCGGTATTCCGACATAAGCCGCCAGATGTCCTGGCATGGAATCATTTCCAATGAGCATCTTTTGATTTCTTAACCAATTCTTGAATTTGACTAAATCCCCATCAAAAAAGCTTACCTTAACACCTCTTTCTTTCATGCGTTGAATTAAAATAGCCGTTTCTGGCGTTTTAACAATTGCAATTTCATGATTTTTCGAGAGAATTTCTGCTAATTTAATCCATTTATTTTCTGGCCATGCTCGCCTTGGGTCGGTTCCCCCGGCATGAAATACAATAGCCCCTTGATCTTTAAAATTAAATTCTTTTTCATCCAACATTATAGAATCACACCCAAGATGGGAGATTAATTGCAGGGATCGTTCTGTTTGGTGAACAGCCCTTGGAGATAGTTGTGGGTGGGTATAAAAAAAAGATCCTCCTGTATCGGTATAACCTAGACTCATTTTTGATCGGACATGCCACAGAAACCAACTATTACGTAAGTCACCCTTGAAATCAATCGCTATATCTATATCTCGTTTTCTAAAATGCCGCGCAAAAGATCGTGCTTTAATCCATTTTATCAATGACCAATCCCAATTTGTCCAAGGGACTTCAACACCTATTACCTCGTCCGCAAATTTCAGATCTCGGGATAATTTTTCTGCGCCCTGACAACACAATAATATTATATGAGCCTGAGGATATCTTTTTTTTAGAGATCGCAAAACAGGAGCAATGAGGAAAACATCACCAATGCGATGATATTGACAAATGAGAATTGAATTTATATTTTCATCATTGAGTGAGTATGATTTTCTATACAAATTACAAAAGAAGTAAAAAGGCCAAATCAGTCTGTTAATGATACGCGACAAAAAAATAAAATAAGGATTATAAACTTGTCCATTCATACCGGTAGTCCCATATCTTTATAATATTGATATAATTTTTCCGATACTTGTGTTATATCATGGTTTTTAACTACCCAATTTCTTGCATCTATTCCTTTTGCTTCAATTTTCTTTCTGTCTTGGGACAAGTCTCTTAAAACAGAGTCAAAATTATTCTGATTCACATTCACAAATGGGTGATCCGGTATAAATGAATTATATTTATCATTGATTTCTGTCAAAGTACAAATTCCCATGGATAATGATTCCACAGAATTCATACCATACCCCCAGCCACCTCGATCTCCAATCTGATCAATAAAAATATCAGATTTTACTTTTCGTTTTATTGCAGTTGCATGAGGAAGGTTTTCAATTAGGTCGAATTTAATAAGTCCTTCAGATTCCAATTTTTCACAGACTGAAATAATTTTATTGGATCCCTTGTAAAATCGATTGGTTGGTGCATGTGCAACCTGTATTGTTTTATTCAATCCATATTTTGGAATAAACTGGTTTGTATCAAAAGGGAGAAAAAGATAATCTAAGTTTGGGTGCTTATCCAACAGATCAACTTCATTTGTCAGGTTAAGATCAGATAAATCATCTATTATAGGCATAACGCCCCTGGCCCGCATATCTTCACCATGATAATGTGCGATGATCTTTTTTCCACGTTCATGGAGTTCTTTTACAAAGAATTCATTTTTCAAAAAATCAGATCCGCTTTCAAAATGGACCACATCAAAATCATATAATTGATAATCCTGGATCGCTTGTTCTATAACTGGGCGCCATAACCAATCCTTGAACTTCAAAAAAATCGAATCAAACCAACCTTCAGGCTTCCAGACTGGTGGATTTCCTTCCTTTTCCTTAAAGTATCCATCTTTGCCCCTATATTGTTTATATATAAAATTTCGAAGGCCAGCCATTCGTGTCCCTGTAAAATTAAAGGGCAAGTCTAAGCAAATATCTTCTTCAAAATTCTTGGGTGATCTAAAAAATGTAACGGTCCGACAATCATTTCCCCGGGATTCATGTTCCTTTTTCCATAGAGTCAATGTTCCGACAGTATTTTCTGGTGAGATATATAAGATTTTCAGACGCATCAATTATCTGGGATAGGATAATTTTTTCCAAGGAATCATCACAGATAATTTTCCAGATTCATCTTTTGGATTTTTCTCTATTTCCAATTCTTTCTTTTGAAACCATATTTTTGTTGATGGAGGATGATCAACATAGAATGTTAAACCACACAACTGATCCCTTGCCAGAGATTTACCGCCAATAGGTGTATCCAGGGCAGAATCAATATAAATATTGGTCATGCCATCACTAGAATCAACTTTAAAATTTAAATAGTCAT